>CAZHWC010000001.1:0-51170 GCA_964535975.1 uncultured Proteiniphilum sp.
GGGTGGCACAGATAGACCGAAATCAGTGGCACAAATCGAACCGTAATACCCAAGTTTGGTATTCAATTTTATTGCGCCACCTTGTAACGTAAAAATAGAGGAGTTAACAATTGATGAAAAACTGATATTCCTATTTCATGTTGATCTTGAAATTGAACGCCTCTTTTATAGAAAAGATAATGAAAACGTATTTTTGAGAGTGTTAGATGAAAATAGAAAGTTAAACAGGGAGCAGACCAAAAAGCTAGAGTATGATAAATTTATCAGAAAATATGAAGATGAACTTGTCGATGAGTTTGAAAAAGATGATTTAGATACAAAGCTATTAGAAGAATATAAGAAAAAACTTAATTACCAAGGAGATGCTATTGAGCTCTTATATAAGCGTCATTTAGTAATAAGAAAAGATGATTTATATGTCTTTAAAAAATCAGCTATCTTACTTTTTGCAAGAGACCCGGAAAAGTATATACCTTCAGCATCTGTCAGATATATCAGATATGATGGTACTGAGGCTCTGACCGGTACAGCTCATAATGTAATTAAAGATCAGCGTTTTGAAAATAATATTCCTAGGTTGATTGATGAAATCAAGATATTCTTAAATACAAGTTTAAAAGATTTTTATTTTCTAGATATTCAAACCGGAAAATTTAAACATATTATGGAATATCCAGAAGAGGCTTGGCTAGAGGGAGTTGTGAATGCCTTATGTCATCGTTCCTATAACATTCAGGGTAGTTCTGTTTATATTAAGCACTTTGACAATCGTATTGAAATAAGCAATAGTGGTCCACTTCCAGCACAAGTAACAGTAGATAATATAAAAACAGAACGATATTCAAGAAATCCACGTATAGCCCGTGTTCTAGAAGATTTGGGCTATGTAAGACAACTCAATGAGGGAGTGGCGCGCATATATGAATCTATGGAGAAGTCAATGCTTTCTAAGCCGGAATATATGGAAATAAATAAAAATGTGTACCTTACATTAAGGAATAAAATAAGCGACCATTCAAGAACTATTCAAGAACATGTTATTTTACATATTGAGAATCAATGGAAAAACTACAACAATACCCAACAGAAAATTCTCGTTCATCTTTTTGTCAGACCAAATGCTACTGTAAGAGATTTAGGTGGGGTTGTGAATATAAATCTTAATACTATTAGAAGTTATTTAAATGGATTTATTGAAGAGGGAATAATAGAAAGAAAAAGTGATAAAATAAGAGATATTAATGCTAAATATAATTTTAAAAAGCGTGTTTAATTATTTAAGCAAGAAATGATCTTTGCTAAGCAAGAAATAATAAAGCTTCTTGTGAGTTGAGTGTCAATGGGTTAAGCGTAATAAGCAAGGGGCTCACTGAATTAAGCAAGAATTGTAAACTAAATGAAGTTATATAGTCTTTATGCTGACCTTTATAAGGTAGCTCCTTTTGAAGAGATTGACAGGTCTATTGAATTGATTCTTACAGAGAAAATAGTATACTATAGATACGATTCTGAAATACAGCGTATTGTTTTGAAATAGAAGTGAGGGTTGAGTTGCATTAGTAGCAACCCAACCCTATTAGGCACTATTTGTGTCTGCCCTGCAATATTGCCTCAATATCCTCTAACTTCAGATTCTTGGTTTTGAGTAGAATAATATAGTGATAAAGCAAGTCGGCCGCTTCGTTTTTGAATAAGTCGATATTATTATCCTTTGCTTCGATAACCAACTCAACGGCTTCTTCGCCAACTTTTTGGGCTACTTTGTTGACGCCTCGTTTAAATAGTTGTGAGGTGTATGAACCTTCGGTGCTGTCGCTAATTCGCTGTTCGATTATGTTTTCGAGACGATAGAGAAAGCCTTTTGAAGATTCTTGGCCAAAGCATGATGTGGAGCCTGTGTGGCATGTGGGACCTTGTGGATAGGCTTTGATAAGCAAGGTGTCGTTGTCGCAGTCCTCAAGGATTTCGTCAACAATTAAGAAATTGTTTGATGTTTCGCCTTTGGTCCACAGGCGCTTTTTGCTTCTGCTGTAAAAGGTTACTTTACCTTCTTCTTTGGTTTTGTTTAGTGCTTCTTCGTTCATGTAACCCAACATCAGCACTTGCAGGGTGTTGGCGTGTTGTATTATAACGGGTACAAGTCCGTTGTTTTTTGAGAAATCTATATTCATTATATATCTACTTTATTTGTTCTTAAATTCTGTTTTAGTTCGGGGATTGATACTTCGCCAAAGTGAAATATGCTTGCAGCCAGTCCGGCGCTGCATTTGGTTTTGGTAAATAGTTCCACAAAGTGTTGGATATCGCCTGCACCACCTGACGCAACGACGGGTATGTTTACGGCATCGCAAATCTCGGAAGTGATATCGAGAGCAAAACCCTCTTTGGTGCCGTCGTGGCTCATCGATGTAAGAAGTATTTCGCCTGCTCCAAGTCGCTCTGCCTCCTTTGCCCACTCTGTAGCAAGAATGTTGGCAGAGGTGTTGCCACCGTGAGTATATACAATCCACTGACCGTCGTCAAGTTTCACATCTATTGCCAGCACCAGAGCCTCTTTCCCAAACTTATTTGAGATTTCTGAAATCAGTGCGGGGTTCTTTACTGCGGCAGAGTTGATGCTTACTTTGTTGGCACCTGCATTCAGCACTCTTTCTGCATCCTCAAGCGAAGAGATGCCACCACCCACAGCAAAGGGGATATTTATAGCCTTTGCCACACGCTGCACCAAGTCAGTTATTGTTTTTCTGTTTTCCACCGTTGCCGAAATGTCCAACAGCACAAGCTCGTCGGCACCCTCAGCCTCATACCTTTGTGCCAGCTCAATAGGGTCGCCGGCGTCTTTAATGTTTACAAAGTTCACTCCTTTCACTGTACGCCCCTCTTTAATGTCGAGACACGGGATAATTCTTTTTTTCATACGATTGTTTTTATTAGTCTTTAATAAATACTGAAAGGTCCTTCATTGATATTCTTCCTTCGTAAAGGGCTTTTCCGATTATTGCCCCCTCGCAACCTATTGCCTTAAGATTGGCGAGGTCGGTTACAGATGTAACGCCGCCACTGGCAATCAGGCTTACGTTTGATTTAGACAATATCTCTTTATATAGTTCTTCTGATGCTCCCTGAAGCATTCCGTCTTTAGAAATATCGGTACAAATTACATACTTCACGCCCATTTTATAATGTTTGTCGATAAACTCCACCACTTCAATTTCGGATTCTTTTTGCCATCCGTGGGTGGCAATCATTCTGTTTTTGCTGTCGGCACCCAGTATGATTTTGTCTGCTCCGTATGTGTTGAGCCAGTTTGCAAACATGCCGGGGTTTTCTACTGCAATGCTGCCTCCTGTGATTTGCGAAGCTCCGTTTTCAAATGCAATGCGTGCATCGTTGTCGGACTTTATGCCGCCTCCGAAATCAATTTTAAGCGATGTGTTTGAAGCAATTTTGTATAACACTTCGTGATTGATGATGTGTTTGGATTTTGCTCCATCTAAATCCACAAGGTGAAGATATTTTATTCCGTTATCTTCAAACATTTTTGCAACCTCCAGCGGATTTTCGTTATATGTTTTTTGTGTAGAGTAGTCGCCTTTGGTAAGCCTCACACACTTGCCGTCTATTATATCTATTGCCGGAATAATTCTCATAGCTGTCTCTGTCTTTTAATATTATATTGTTCCTTTGGTGCTGGGTATGCCTTCGCTGTCGCCTTGCTTAACCGCCATTTTAATTGCCTTGGCAAATGCTTTGAATATTGCCTCTATTTTGTGATGCTCGTTGTCGCCTTCGGCTTTTATGTTTAGGTTGCACAGGGCATTGTCGCTAAATGATTTGAAGAAGTGCATCACCATTTCGGTTGGCATGTCGCCCACCTTTTCGCGATTGAATTTTACATCCCACACAAGCCATGGGCGACCGCCAAAGTCGATTGCTGCGTGCACCAGGCAGTCGTCCATTGGTAAAAGAAAACCATAGCGTGCTATTCCTTTCTTTTTGCCTAATGCCTGCACAAAGGCTGCTCCAAGGGCTATGCCCACATCTTCGATGGTGTGGTGTTCGTCGATATGTAAATCGCCTTTAGATATTATAGTGATATCGATGCCTCCGTGTCGTGCAATTTGCTCAAGCATATGATCGAAGAAACCCAAGCCTGTGTCAATTTTGCTTTTTCCGCTTCCGTCAAGGTCTATTTCCACTAATATGTCGGTTTCGGATGTTTTGCGGCTAACTTTTCCTTTTCGTGGTTCTAGTTTTAGAAACTTATATATTTCGCTCCAGCTGGTGGTGGTTAGTGTGGCATCTTTGTTCTCGTCGTTGCTGAGCAATATTGATTTTGTTCCCATATTTTTGGCAAGTTCCACATCCGTCAATCTGTCGCCAATCACAAATGAGTTTTTGAGGTCGTATCCTCCTTTCATATAGTGTGTCACCAAGCCTGTGCGTGGTTTGCGTGTTGGCATATTTTCGTGAGGAAAGGAGCGGTCGATAAGAATTTCATCAAACACAATTCCCTCATTTTTTAATGCTCCAAGCATCTTGTTATGTGCAGGCCAGAAAGTATCTTCGGGGAAAGAGTCGGTGCCAAGTCCGTCCTGATTGCTCACCATTACCAGTTCGTATTCCAACTCTTTGGCTATACGAGAAAGGTTTTGAAAAACTCCCGGATAAAATTCAAGCTTCTCGAGACTGTCAATTTGCTCATCTGCGGGTTCTAGAATTATTGTTCCGTCTCTATCTATAAAAAGTGCTTTCTTCATTTTATTATCATTTTATTTTGTTGAATGTTTTTAAGCTCGGCCATCAGTTCTTTATTCTCTTCGGGAGTTCCCACAGAAATTCTGATGGTGTTTTTGACTTGGCTTGTTCTGTTTCTTGTAATAATCTTTTTGTTTACCAGCTGATTGTAAATCATAGTTGCATCTTCCACCTCTATAAGTATAAAGTTTGCATCTGTTGGGAAAATTCTTTTTACTATTTCAAGCTTAGTAAGGCTTTCTTTAAGATATTCTCTTTGTTGCAGTATGATTTCAATCTCTGATTTATACTTATTGATATCTGCCAATGCATTGATTGCCACTGCCTGATTGAGAGTGCTTACATTATACGGGGGCTTGGTTTTGTTCATCAGGGTTATGATGCTTTTGTTGGCATATGCCACACCAACTCGTGCACCTGCCAGTCCCCATGCCTTGCTGAATGTTTGCATAATTAGCAGGTTGGGGTATTCATCAATTTTAGATATAAGGCTCTCTTTGTTGCTAAAGTCGATGTAGGCTTCATCTACCACCACAAGTTTATTAGTCTTCGCTAAGAGTGTTTCTATGCCTTCAAGAATATTGCCTGTGGGGTTGTTGGGCGAGCAAACAAATACCGCTTTTGCATCTTGTTTTATGATTTCATCTATGTTGAGCTGAAAGTCGTCGGTAAGCGGTATCTTTACTATGTTGACATTATTAATGTTTGCCGACACCTCATACATTCCGTAAGTGGGCGGGCAGATGATGACGCTGTCTTTGGCTGGTTCGCAAAATATTCGGTAAACCAGGTCAATAACTTCATCACTTCCGTTTCCTATAAATATATTGTCGGGAGATACGCCTTTTAGTTTCGATAATCCTTCCTTCACTTTAGCCTGGTGAGGGTCGGGATATCTGTTGTTATTGCCAAAAGGATTTTCATTGGCATCCAAAAATATACCCTCGCTGCCCGTAAACTCGTCTCGTGCGCTGGAGTAGGGTTGCAGTGCCCAAATGTTGGGGCGCACTATCTTTTGCAAGTCAAAATTATTCATTATCCGGTTTGATTTGATTTTCAATTATTTTACCCAATCTTAGGGTAACAGCATTTTTGTGTGCATATAGTTGTTCTGCTTCTGCCATTGCTTCGATTGCAGGTCCAATGTTTTGGATTCCCTCTTCGCTTAATTGCTGAAAAGTGATTTTTTTGATAAAGCTGTCGAGTGATACTCCGCTGTATGCTTTGGCATATCCGCTGGTGGGCAGTGTGTGGTTGGTGCCGCTTGCATAGTCGCCCGCACTCTCGCAGCTATAGTTGCCCAGAAATACCGAGCCTGCGCTGATAATGTCTTTGGACACCAGGTTGGGGTTTTCTACTGCAAGTATAAGGTGTTCAGGTGCATATGCGTTGCTGAAGTTTATGCATCCGCTTATATTGTTAAAAACTATTGCTTTGCTGTTTCTTAAAGCTCCTTCGGCAATCTCCTTTCGGGGTAGCAGTTCTAGTTGGCTGTCTAGCTCTTTTGCTATTAGCTTGATGGTTTTTTTGCTGTTTGAAAGCAACATCACCTGACTGTCGGGTCCGTGTTCTGCCTGCGATAGCAAGTCGGCTGCCACAAATGATGGTATGCATGTATCATCAGCAATTATAAGCACTTCGCTTGGTCCTGCGGGCATGTCGATGGCTGTGCCAAAATATTGTGCCATTATCTTTGCAGCCATTACGTATTGATTGCCGGGCCCGAATATCTTATCCACTTTGGGTACGGTTTCGGTTCCGAAAGTCATGGCGCCAATTGCCTGAATGCCTCCTAAAGCAAAAACTTTGGTTACGCCTACAAGTTTGGCTGTGTATAATATTGCCGGGTCTATTTCGCCTTTCTGGTTGGGTGGTGTGCATAACACTATTTCGGTGCAACCGGCTATTTTTGCGGGTATGGCAAGCATAAGCACTGTGGAGAAGAGTGGAGCACTGCCGCCGGGAATATATATTCCTACTCTTTCAATTGGTCTGCTTTCTCTCCAGCAAACTACACCTGGTGATGTTTCCACTCTCTTTATCTCTTCTCGCTGCGATAAGTGGAATGCTTCTATATTTATTTTGGCAACATCAATGGCGCGTTTCAACTGTTCGGAAATTATGTCGGATGCTTTGTCTATTTCTGACTGTGCAACCTCGAGATTCTCTTGCTCTGCAAAATCAAACTGTCTGCTGAACTCTAATGCTGCCTTGTCGCCTTTTTTGTCTATTTTGTAGAATATCTTTTCTACTGTTTTCATCAGCTTTTGCTGCTTGATTACGGGGCGCTGTGTGAGCTTAGCCCATTTTTTGGGTGCAGGATTATTTATTGTTTTCATTTCGGTAGTGCTTTTATACTATCATCTTTTCAATTGGTATAACCAGAATTCCTTCTGCTCCAAGTTGTTTTAGTTCGTCAATTACATCCCAAAAGTCGTCGTCGCCAATCACGGAGTGAATACTGCTCCAGCCTTCGTCAACCAGTGGCAGGATGCTTGGTGAGCGCATGCCCGGAAGAAGATTAACGATTTGTGGGATTATTTCGTTGGGTGCGTTTAAAAGAACATATTTCTTGCCCTGTCCGTTCATTTGAGATCTGATTCGGAAAAGTAGTTTCTCCAGTATTTCAAGTTTTGCAGTGGATAGGTTTTTATTGCTGATGAGTACAGCCTCACTTTTAAGTATGGCCTCCACTTCTTTAAGTCCGTTCATGAGCAGGGTGCTTCCTGTGCTTACAATATCGAAGATGCCGTCAGCCAGGCCAATGCCGGTGGTAATTTCCACGCTGCCGCCTAGTTGTTCAATCTCCACATTCATGCCTCGCTCGGTGAAGTATTTATTCAATATCTTGGGGTAACTTGTGGCAACTCGTTTGTTGTTGAAGTAATCTATACCTGTGTATTTTTCATCTTTGGGTATTGCAAGCGACAGACGGCAGTTGCCATATCCCAGCTTTTCTATCACTTCCACATTTTTGTCTTTTTCCCAAACTTCATTTTCGCCAAGAATGCCTATGTCTGCTACTCCCTTTTCCACATATTGTGGTATGTCGTCGTCACGCAAGAAGAGAATCTCCATAGGGAAGTTGCGTGCTTCTGTTTTTAGTTTGCGGCTGCCGTTTGATATTTTAATACCACATTCTAGCAATAGGTCGAGTGACTTTTCACTTAAGCGACCACTTTTTTGTATTGCAATTTTAATTTTTTCCATACTATTATATTTCTTTTGTTTTATGTTTTTAAAATAAAAAAACCCGTCTGAAGATTGCTCTCAGACGGGTTTTAATAAATATATTTTTTTACTTTACGTTTACACATATCTATATCCGCTCGCCTGTTCGCAAGTGTCATAATGATGATGATGTAGAGCGTTTAGTATCATTTTTCTGTATTTTATGCGACAAAGATAATAAAATATATTTCAAAGGTGCAAATAAATGTTGTTTTTTTATTTGATAATTATTGTTTGGTGCTGTTTTGGTACCATTCGTTATTTAAATAATGCTCATTTTAGGCGTTATTTATTATCTTTACGTCCTCATATCGCAAATTATAAATTTTAAATTATAAAAAAGAGAAGTATGATTTCAATTAAAGCAATTAAAAAAAGGTATTTACTGCTTACGATTTGCATGTTGACTGTTTTTTCATTCGTGTCTAACGCACAGACGGAATGGGGTAAAACAGGTACTGATTATCTGTGGCAGGGACTACGAGACAAACAACCTGCTGACCAAATGCCTGTAGGGAAAGCTCCGTTTCAAATAGCTCAGCCTGTGGCTAAGAGGGTTATTCCTACGAAACTTGTTCCTGTGAACTCAAACGAGTGGCAAATTTCTGATGGTTGGGAGCTGGGAACTTCAACGCAGGTGTTGGAGTCGATGACTTCAATTTTCAGCACCGATTTTAATACAAGTGATTGGTATAACGCCACTGTTCCGGGAACTGTGTTGACTACGCTTGTTAATCAGGGTGTGTATCCTGAGCCGTCATATGGATTAAATAATATGGCAATTCCTGATACGCTTGCTCGTATGGATTGGTGGTACAGGGCTTCGTTTGATGCTCCTGAAGCTGATGGTAACCGACTAAACCTTATATTTAATGGTATTAACTACCGTGCTGAGGTGTTTTTAAATGCCAAAAAGCTTGGTAACATTGAGGGTGCGTTTATCAGAGGTGAGTTTGATATTACTGATATCGTCAAAGAAAAGAATAATGTGTTGGCGGTGTTGATTCATCCTCCTTATAATCCGGGTGTATCGCATGAGCAATCGATGGTGGCAGGACAGGGACTTAACGGAGGACAGTTGAGCTTGGACGGACCAACGTTTATTGCATCAATGGGCTGGGACTGGATTCCCGGTATTAGAGACAGAAATATGGGTATATGGCAGGATGTGAGACTAAAGGCAACAAGTGATGTGCAAATTGGTGATCCGCTTGTGATTACTGATCTTCCTTTGCCTGACACTACAAAGGCGTTTATTTCTATTCGTGTGCCGCTAATCAACAAAACAAATCAACCTGTGAAGGGTAATTTGGTTGCTGAATTTGAGGGCGTGAAGATTAATGCTGACTACAGTCTTGCTGCTGGTGAAGAAAAGACTCTTTTGTTGACTCCTGAAACTCATAAAGAGCTTAACCTGAATAATCCTAAACTGTGGTGGCCTAATGGATATGGTGAACAAAATCTGTATCATATGACATTGCAGGCTTCTGTAAACGACAGAGCTTCGGACAGCAAGAATGTTCGTTTTGGTATTCGTGAATTATCATATGAGTTGATGATTAATACTGAGGAGAAGGGTAATCACAGAGTATTATATACTCCGGTGGATGCTGATAATAATGAGAAGCCTGTTTTCAATTACGAGCAGTGTGTGCTTGTGGGTAATCCTAGATTGGGCGAGGCTATTCCTACTCTTCAGGAGGGTGTGAACGTTAAGAAGGTGTTGCAGGATTTGTCTAACGATGATCCTGTGGGTCAGTTCCTTGTTTTCAGAGTTAATGGTGAGCGTATCTTTATTAAAGGTGCAACGTTTGGTATGGATGAGATGATGAAACGTATCTCTCGTGAGTCATTGGAGCCTTTCTTCCGCCTGGAAAAAGAAGCTAACTTTAATATGATTAGAAACTGGACGGGTGAGAATACCGAGTCATTGTTTTATGAGCTTGCTGACGAATATGGTTTGCTTGTGTGGAATGATTTTTGGATGACTACCGATGATACTGTTGACCCGAATGAGCATCAGCCTTTTGTGCGTAATGCAACTGATGTTGTTCGTCGTTTCCGCAACCATCCTAGTATTGCTATCTGGTGTCCAAGAAATGAAGGATATGCTCCTGACGGTATGGGCGACCAATTGTATGAAATGATTGCTAAGGAAGATCCAACAAGACATTATCATGGTAACTCGCGTCACCTGAATGCTGTGAATAGCGGTCCTTACGGATATATTAAAAATAATGCAGACTATTATACAAAATTTGCAAGAGGTTTTAACACAGAGCTTGGAGCACAATCTATCCCTACATTGTCAACAATTCGCAAGTTTATTGCTCCTGAGGATTTGTGGCCAATAAATGACGTGTGGGCTTATCATGATTTGCACCATAAGAGTCAGTTCTTTGGTGACTTTATGGATGCAGTACACAGTTATGGCGAGCCAACAGGTGTGGAGGACTTTGTGAGAAAATCGCAAATGGTGTCTTACAACACATGGCGTACGATAATTGAGGCTGTGAACAGCAATATGTGGGATAGCAGCACTGGTGTTATATTGTGGATGTCTCATCCCGCATGGCCAAGTATGATGTGGCAAACACATACTTATGACTATGAAACACCGGGTGCTTACTTTGGTGTTAGAAAGGCTCAGGAGACTCTTCATATTCAGATGAATCTGCATGATTATAAAGTTATAATTCTGAATAATACGCTTAATTCTCAGAAAAATATGACTGCTACAGTTAAGGGGTATGATCTTAATGGTAAGCAGTTCTATTCAAAGAGCATTAAAACTAATGTGCCTGCATCAAGCAAGACTGATTGCTTTGTGCTTGAAACAGGAGCAAATGCGCCTGAGTTTGCATTGATTCGTGTGGAACTTAAGGACAATAAAGGAAAGGTTGTTTCCATTAATGATTATTGGAAAAATAATGGCGATATGTCTTTAAATACTTCACTGAATGATTTGGCTGAGGTTACTCCTGATATTAAAGTTAGAAAATCGGGAAGCAAATGGATTGTGGATGTGAAAAACCCAACCAAAACTATTGCTGCAGCCGTTAAACTGAATGCTCGCAATAAGAGTACAAATGAATTTATTCTTCCTGCATACTTCTCTGATGGTTACTTCAACTTGTTGCCGGGTGAGAGCCGCAGAGTGGAACTTAGCTTGCCCGAAAATGCTCCTGCATTTGATGTGGTGTCTGAGGGATATAATATAAAGTAAATATACAGGCTTTTAGCTTACATTGCCCCTTCGTTCGTATTGCGGACGGAGGGGCTTTTTTTATATTCAGATGTTGAGATTTTCTTATATGAAGAATAGCAAAATTATGATGTATTTTATTTATCTTTGTGGAAAAGGTATATATATGATATTAGTATTATTATAAATGCTTGTTTTGAAGTAGCAGAATACAAAATCAGATTGATATGTTTAAGAATAAAACTATTGTTTACACTTCGGGTACTTTTGATATGTTCCATTATAATCACTTAAGAATGATTAATTATGCCCGAAGCTTAGGAGATATCCTAATTGTAGGGGTTAGCACCGATGAGTTGGTAATGAGTTATAAAGATAAGCCTGTGATACCATTTCAAGAACGCCTTCAGATTATTGAAGCTTTGAAGACACCTGATATTGTAATTCCTCAGCATACTTTGGATCATACAGAAATAGTGAAAAAGCTAAATATTGATGCTTTCATTGTGGGTGATGATTGGTGGGGAAAATATGATTATCTAAAAGACATGGGAGTTGAGGTTTTTTATTTTCCTTATGGAGTGGGAGTGTCTTCAACAAATATAAAGAAGTCTATACATGATACATATGAAACAAAACTAAAGTCGCAACAAAATACAAAACCAAATACCGTTCAAAAAATTAATGAAATAATAAATGGATAAGTACATACTGATTACAGGTGGTACTAAAGGAATAGGCAAATCTATTGCTGTGGAGCTTGCAAAAGCAGGCTATAATCTTATTCTCACTTATGCTTCAGACGAACAAACTGCGATTAAACTTCAACAAGAATTGCAAAGCAATTATTCTGTTGAGGTGAGTATTTTGTTGTCGGATATTACCCAAAAAGAGTCTGTAGATTTTATTCATTCCTTTTTACTTGAAAAAGATATTAAGCTGTTCTCAATAATATTTAATGCAGGTGTTACGTCGCGCGTTCCATTTGAAGAGATTGAAATTGAAGACTGGGAGCGAGTGTTTTTCGCAAATGTTCATTTTCCTGTTTTTCTTATGCAGCGTGTATTGCCTCAAATTGATATTGGAGGCAATATTGTTTTCACGGGTTCGCTGATGGGGGTTTATCCTCACTCTGTTTCCTTAGCTTATGGAGTCACTAAGTCTGCTGTGCATTCTTTGGTTCAGAATATGGTTAAGTTTTTAGCGCCATACAAAATCAGAGTGAATGCTATTGCTCCGGGTTTTGTGGATACGGAATGGCAAAAAACTAAGCCTGCCGAAATAAGAAAGCGAATTGAGGACAAAATAGCTTTAGAAAGATTTTGTGAGCCATCTGAATTGGCACAAGTATATAAACTAATTGTAGAAAACAGTTACCTGAACGGTGAGATTGTAACCGTGAGTGGTGGCTACTCATATAAATGAAATGAAAAAGGAAGATAAGAAAAAGGATTATCTCAGTTCATTAAAATCAATTGAAACTGAAAATATTATAGATCAGATTTTTTACAGACCACTAGGATACAAAATTGCAAAAGCACTGCAGAATACAGGAATTACTCCAAATGCTGTCACAATCATTTCTATTTTTGTGGGGATTTCTGCCGGTGTTTTTTGGTTTTTTCCATATAATATTTCCTATGCTATATTGGGTATTCTGGCTCTAATTACGGCTAATATATTAGATTGTGTGGACGGGCAACTAGCCAGACTTACAGGCATTAAGTCAGAGGTTGGACGAATTCTTGACGGTTTTGCCGGTGATTTGTGGTTTTTGTCGATATATATTGCGTTTGGGCATAGGTTGTATCTGGAAGATCCTAATATCCCGATATGGGTATTTGTGTTTTTGCCATTAGTGTCGGCTTTATCTCATCTCCAGCAGGCTTCTATTACCGATTATTATAAGACTCTTCATCTGTTTTTTATCAGCAAGGATAAAGGGAAAGAATTTGAGAACTCTAAGATAATTGAGGCCCGATATAAAGATATGCCAAGGGGGATAAATAAGATTATTACCTGGGGGTATATTCATTATACTAAGAATCAGGAGAAGGATACGCCACAACTTCAGAAAATGCTTGTAAGACTAAATGAGAGCTATGGTAATGATATACCGCAAGAGCTGAGAGAGAAGTTGAGAATGAAAAGCAGCAAGCTTATGCCTCTGTTGGACTTTAATACTTTCAATGGTCGTTCTATTATTCTTTTTATCTCCGTTTTATTTAATATTCCTCTTTTGTATTTTGCTTGGGAGATTATTGTTCTGAGAGTCTTAAGGTTAGTGATCAGAGCAAAACATGAGAATTTTTGTGCGAGGATAGAGCGATAAGCTGATATCCGTATGTATATAAGAAACCTCTTTCTGAATTATCATTTCAAGAAAGAGGTTTTTTGTATGTTATAATGTAATATTTTATTTCACTAATTCAAATCTTGCAAGTGGGGCCATTCTGGCTTTGTTTAGAGAAAGTGTTGTGTCGTCTGTGGTGAAGTTGTCGACTTGTTCTAGCCTTACCGTTTGGTTCAATTATTCAATTAGCTTCTATTTTTTATCTTGAATGTTTTGGTTCAATGCTAACGACTCGGGCTTTTTGAAACCGTCTAGGCTTACGGCTTCAATTTTGCCACCCATAAAGTGACGATTGCAATCAACCATAAGAGTTTTTCCTGCGAATACTTCAATCTTATAGTCTAATTCGTTCTTCTTTGCAGGAACTTTAATAAATACTTGTTTATATCCTTCCTTGGGACTTGGAAACATGTTTATCTCTGTTTCTATGTTTTTTAGTGATTTCTTTTGAGCATGTAATGCATTTGTTGACAGCAGTGCTATTGTAATAGCGGCTGTAATGATCAATGTATGTTTCTTCATAATTGTTTGTTTTTTGAGTTTAAAAAAAACAGATGATACTTTTTATTGTATCATCTGTTTCTTATGACTGTTATTTAACTCAAAAGTTTTATTCTTCAGCCAAAACAAATTTTGCCAATGGGGCCATTCTTGCTTTATTAAGAGTAAGAGTTTCACCATCGGTTGAAAGATTGTCAACGGTATTCAATACTTCCAGGTATTCTGCTTCGATATTGCCATCAGGGCAAGCCATCATTGTCATCATTCCTTGTTCGAAGCTTACTCGCAATTCGTTCTTTATTTTATATTTCAAAGATACTAAATTGCAGTTTGCTTTAGCTTGTGCCTGTCCTTCTTCGGAGTTGAAAATTAAATAGTAGTTTTCTGCATTGCTGTTTTCTACTTCTTTGCCATTTAGTTCTACAAGTTGCCATTTTTTATCTTCAACCATTACATTCCCTTCTTTCGATAGAACATAAAGATTTTCAAGCTCTCCTGTGATTATGTTACCTTCCAAATCAAGAGATCTTACTCGGTTTTCTTCAACCTTGAAGAATGGTGAGCGTGAGCCTTCCTCAATACCTTCAAGTTTGATGGTGTTGCCATCCTCAAGCCATGTGAATTTTCCTTCAATAGTTTCTGTCATTGGATCTTCAACACCCATGTAGCTTGTAGTAAGTGCGTAATCTCCGTCTGAGCTAATTTTAAGCTCAGTTTCTATACCTTCGCAAGAAGCGCAAGGAAGCACACCTGAGTATGTTCCTGACCAGTCTAAAGAGTTTTGTGAATTGTGAGAATCAGAAATCTCTGATGATGCACTGTTTTTGCTTTTGTTTGTACAAGCAAAAGTTATTGTCATACTTGCAATAATAACGAATAATAGTTTTAAATTCTGTTTCATAATTATTTTTTGTATAGTTATAGTTTCTGGTTTATGTAAGTTAGTTAATAAAACAACTAAGTGAATATAATTGTTTTATAGAACTCCTGTTATTATTAATATATTTCTTTTGCAACTCTGTAAATACTTTCTGTGGCTCCTAATGCATAGTAATGTATTCCGGGCACGTTGTGCTGTATGAGCTCTTTGCTCTGCATTGTGCACCATTCTACACCTATTTCTCTGGCTTCTTCATCAGTTTTACATTTTCTAAGCTCCTTTTCAAGGGCTTCAGGAATTTCAGTTCTGAATATTTTTGGGAGAATGCTCAATTGTCTTCTGGTATATATGGGCTTTATTCCCGGAACAATAGGAATAGTAATCCCGGCAGCACGACATTTGTCTACATAGTCGAAGTACTTTTGGTTGTCGAAGAACATTTGAGTTACCAGGTATCCGGCTCCATTGTCTGCTTTCATCTTAGTATAAAGAATCTCTGATTCCATATTTGGGGATTCTTCATGTTTTTCGGGATAGCATGCCATGCCGTATGTAAATGGTACTTCGGGAACGGATAGCAATTCACCATCAAGTCCAATGCCTTTATTGAAGTTGTTTACTTGTTCTTGTAGTCCTGTGGCAAATTGGTGCGAGTCCATTTTTCTTTGTTCTGCGTCAAGTTTGTTTGAGTCGCCTCTCAGTAGTAGCAGGTCGGTAACTCCAAGAAATGACAAATCAATAAGTGCATATTCAGTTTCTTCTTTTGTGAAACCTAATGATACAATGTGAGGTACAGCTCTTATGCCATACTTGTTTTGTATTGCTGCAGCGATTGCTACAGAACCGGGACGTTTTCTCACATTTACTTTGTGAATTATTCCATCCGACACCTCTTTGTATATGTTCTCACTATGGTGAGTTGTAATATTGATATATTTTGGATCAAATTCCAGAAGACGATCAATGGTATCGAAAACCTGTTTGATGCTGTTGCCTTTTAGTGGAGGCAATAGCTCAAACGAGAATACAGGTTTTTTTGTTTCTTGTATAATCTCAGAAATTTTCATTTTGAATCTTATATAAATTATTTTATTCGCTGAAATCTATTTAAAGATTGCTCTGAATATATCCATCCCGTTAGCGTATAGTACTAAACCAATAAGCAGAATCATTCCTGCCATTTGGGCATATTCCATGAATTTCTCATTTGGTTTTCTGCCGCTTATTATTTCGAATAGTAAAAATAGTACGTGTCCTCCATCCAGCCCCGGTATTGGAAGAATATTCATAAATGCCAATATTACAGACAAAAAAGCAGTCATCATCCAGAACGAGTGCCAATCCCATATGGCAGGGAAAAGATTGCCAATTGTGCCAAATCCTCCTAAAGAAGATGCTCCTTCTTTTGTAAATACATATTTAAATTGGGCGATGTAATCTTTAAGGGTTTGAACTCCCATTTTTATTCCGGCAGGGAAAGATTCAAAGAATCCATATTTCTTAGTAACAATATTGTATATCTGTCCTTCTGTTTTGGCATAGAAACCAAGTGAGCCTGCTGAGTCAACATTTATTGTTGTTTCATTTAGTTGTCCATCTCTGTAGTATCCCAGCAGTATTTCATTGTTTTTGTTTTTATGAAGTTCTGCTACAAATTCTCTGAAAGAGGGGGTTACTATATTGTTTACCGATACTAAGCTGTCACCGGATAATAGTCCTGACTTAGCTGCATTACTGTTTTCGAGAGTTTGATGTACAATTGTGGGAACTCTGTATGTGGCAAATCCCTCTTTGTTTTTTAGAAGATTCTTCATCAGGTCTTCGTTCATAGAGAGCACCTTTTCGCTTCCGTTGCGGAGTACTGTAACTTCTTTTGCATTTGCGATATCCAATAATGTGCTTACTCCGAATCTTTCAAGCTCTTTGCCATCGGCTTTTAGTAATATGTCACCGTCAATGAATCCTGCGTCTATGGCTGCCTGACTAAATTCCATTCCCTGAGTTACATTTTTTAAAGGCAGAAATGTATCATTCCATGTAAACAATACCATAGAGTATATGATAAATGCCAATATAATATTGAATACTACTCCTCCGATCATCACAAGAAGTCTTTGCCATGATGGTTTTGATCTGAACTCCCATGGTTGTTCGGGAAGGGCCATTTGTTCGCGGTCCATTGATTCGTCAATCATTCCTGAAATCTTCACATATCCTCCAAGAGGCAGCCATCCAATACCGTATTCGGTATCACTATTTTTTGGTTTATATTTAAAAAGTGAGAAGCCGGGGTTGAAGAAAAGATAAAACTTTTCGACTCTTATTTTGAATATCCTGGCAAATATGAAGTGTCCAAATTCGTGAATGACAACCAGTATGGACAAGCTGAGTATCAACTGAAGTGCTTTAATTAAAAAAGTTTCCATTTATAAAATTCAATTTATTGTTTTTGATACCTCTTGTGCAATCAATCTAGCTTCGGCATCAGTTTGTTTATAATCTTCTAATGTGGGGTTATTGATGAATGTAGTTTTATGCATTGTTTGCTCAACGATGTTACTCATTTGTAAAAATCCAATTTTGTCATGCAAAAACTGTTCCACAGCTATTTCGTTTGCTGCGTTTAGGATACATGGCATGTTGCCTCCAATGTCGGCAGCATCATAACAAAGCTGCAGATTACGAAAAATACTTGTGTCAGGTTTTTCAAAAGTTAATGTTGAGAGACTAAAAAAGTCAACCTCTGAAGTGTTTAACTGTAATCGGTCGGGATATGAAAATGCGTATTGAATGGGCATTCGCATATCGGGATTGCTAAGTTGTGCCATTATAGACTTGTCTTCAAATTGTACCATTGAGTGTATGATAGACTGGGGATGTACTACCACTTCTATTTGAGAAGGGTTTATATCAAACAGCCATTTTGCTTCAATCATTTCCAACCCTTTATTCATCATTGTTGATGAGTCTATTGTAACCTTGGCTCCCATATCCCAGTTGGGATGACTAAGGGCCTGTTCTTTTGTAACTTTCTCAAGTTCTTTTAGAGTGTAGTTGCGAAATGGTCCGCCGGATGCAGTAAGTAATATCTTATTAATTTTGTTGACTCCCTCTCCGTTAAGACATTGAAATATTGCCGAATGCTCAGAATCGACAGGTATTATAGGAGTTTTGTATTCAAGAGCAAGTTTGCCAATTATATCGCCTGCAACTACCAGTGTTTCTTTGTTTGCCAGTGCTATTTTTTTGCCTGCTTTGATGGCTGAGATAGTGGGTTCGAGCCCTGAGTATCCTACCATCGCAGTTAGTACAATATCAATTTCTGAATCCTGAACAACCTGATTGATTGCATCTTCGCCAACATAAACTTTAATAGGTGAATCTTTAAGTGCATCTTTTAGCATATCATATTTTGCACTATTGGCGATAACCACAATCTCGGGTTGAAAAGTTCGTGCTTGCTCTATTAGTTTGTCTACCGAATTATTTGCTACGAGAGCATATGCTTCAAAACGTTGCGGATGTTGTGATATTACGTCTAATGCTTGTGTGCCTATAGATCCGGTGGAACCTAAAATTGCAATTTTTCTTTTACTATAGTTCATTAAATCTGTTTTTTGTCAGAATTGTGCAAAGATAAATAAAATAGCGTACTGCAACAATCAAAAAAAAGTGCTAAAGTTGAAATTGTGATTAAATATGAGTAATTGCTTGTAGCATTTCTTCAATGCTGTGTGCATCTGCCGAGGTTTTATGGTTGCTAATAATCCATTTATTCTCAGATTCGCATGTCTGAACTATTATGGGGGCCTCTTCTACAATATTGTACCCTTTTCGTGAGAGTGCTTTTGTTGTCCATCTTGCCATCAGACTGTTTGGGTTTTCTACTTGTGTGGTAATATATTTATCTAATTGTTTTTTGACTACAAAGCTGCCATACTCTTTGTCAAAATCGTAGTTTGTATGTGAAAAGACATTGTCGAATGTGCCTTTTAAAACCATATCTTCGGGTGTGCCTACATACACTCCTTTGAGTTTCTCCATGAGCCATATTTTATCAGCCACTTGCATAGCAGTTTCCAGTTCGTGGGTAGAGATAAATATCGTCTTATTGGTGTTGCGAGCTAAATTTTGTAATAGTAGCAATATACTGATCCTGTTGGGAAGGTCAAGATGCGATGTGGGTTCGTCAAGTAATATTATTGGAGTGTCTTGTGCTAAGGCACGAGCAATAAATACTCTTTGGCGCTCACCATCCGATAATTCCTGAATATTTCTTTCTTCAAATCCGGTTAGATTTGTCATTTCTATTGCTTTGGAAATAATATCATCATCTTCTTGACTGAGGCTACCTAACCATCCGGTGTATGGGTCTCTGCCAATTGATATTAATTCTTTTACATTGAATGATGCTTCGGCTCGCTGGTCGGTGAGAACAACCGATATTAATCTTGCTCTCTTTTTTGGTGAAATTTGATTGATATCCTCTCCTGATATTTTTATTTTTCCATCAAAAATTGGTTGCAATGAAGCCATTGAGCGAAGTAGTGTTGACTTGCCGCAACCATTTCGACCAATAAGTGCGATAAGCTCTCCTTGGCTAGCTGTAAGATTTAAATTGCTTTGAACTATCCTCTCTTTTTTCCCTGTGTGATAACCAATGCTTAGATTGTGAAGATTGAGAAAAGTTGGGAGAGTATTATTTAATAAATTAGAGGTCATCCTGTTCAATAAGTCCTTTTGGCAGGTTTAGAAACAATGTTGAGTTTTCTTCATCGATTTTAGTTATAAAATCTTCTGTTGCCGGTATCAGATGTTCGCCTCCTTCTTGATTTTTAACTACGAAGAGGATATTAATTGTTGCATCATCAACATCTATTATTTTCCCAATAACATTTTCAAATTGATCGATTACATTATATCCAACAAACCAATTCCATGAGGTTGGTTCGTCTTCGTCAAACTCGGGCATTTCACTTCTAAGTATGTATATGTCGATATTTGAGTATTGGGATGCATATACTTCATCATCAATGTCTTCAAATTTAACCCTGCCCCGAGTGTCGCTCACAAAATTAATCTCCTCAATACAAAAAGGTACATAGATAGAGTCTAAATCAAAAAAGTAGAACTCTACGTCGATATCCGAATATTCGGGTTGGTCGAATAATATATTAATCTCTCCTTTTATGCCATGTGATTTTTGTAGTCGGCCAATTTTAAAAACACTCTCTTTGGTAATCATATGTGTATTATCTTTTATCTTTTTCGCTTAGAGCGCATCACTTTTACTTTTCGTTTTGAAGCGGGTGCATTATTGGATTTTATGCTGGCAATGGTGTATGAAGAAGGATCTAGATTAATTTTACCTTTAGAGAAATCTCTTAGGTCGGAAATAATTTTTATATCATCTACCTCTTTATTCCACAAAGTATATGATCTTTTCATTTGTACAGCAATTTGAGAAATAAGCTGATCTTTCTTGCTGCCTTCTTCCATTTCCGAAGCAATGTCAATCATCTTCTCTATAAGCTTGCCGTAGTGCCTGAATCTCATTGTGGGGCGGCTATACTCCAGTTTTCCGGGGCGAGTATGTAATTCTTCTTCTGTGATAACCTCATATGGATAGTCTATATCCAATTTAAAGTCTGACATGATTGCCAGGTGATCCCATAAAATATGTTTGAAATCATTTACATCACGTAGGTGAGGAAACATATTACCCATTATTTCTACTACAGTGTTTGCACATCTTTTGCGCTCCTCTCTATCCTGTATAGTTAAACAATGGTTAACCATGTTTTGAATATTTCTCCCATAATCGGGCATAGATAATTTTTTTTGTTGTGTATTATATTGCATTTGTACTAATATATTTATAAATGCAATATTTAATCAGAAGCTACTTTATTTGCTTCTGATTAAATATGCAAAATCATTTATTTTTGAAATTAAAAATTATATGCTAATCCAACTCCAAGAATCTGACGGAACTGAATTTTGGGACCTTTTGAGTTACCATCCTGGTCTATATATGCAACGTCGTCATCATATCTCATTGTGGTGTTTAGAGTTGCACTTAAAAGCTTGTTTATTTTCATGCTTATTAGCACATCCCAGTCCACGTCAATGTTGCCTAAGCTTTTATCGTAGGCTGTAAAGAAATCTGCTTTAGAAATTAAATCAACGTTGTCCATTACTTTAACTTTGTAAACAGTTTTAAGATACGAACCAAATTCTCCCTTGAATTTGTCACCTGGTTCTACGCCAAACATGCCGGCCAGAGAAAACTCATCATCGTTTACCCATGTCATTTTAGCAGCAAGTGGAGAATAGTATAACGAAAAGTTGTCGCTTGGCTTATAATCCAAACCGAGTGATAAAGTTCCGTATGCAGGAGCCATAAAGTTTGAGATTCTATTTCTATTGTCTCCATCATATTTATATCCTTCAGCAAACTGTGTTTTGAAGTCGAACAAACCTGTGTAGAATAATTTCTCAGTAGCTTTGTATCCCAATTTGGATGCGAAGTCAATTTTGTCAGTGCTCTTTCTTGCGCCGGTTGATGCTGTTCGAGCTAATCCATAGTCTAATGCCAGATTATTATCCCATGCCCAATTACCGGATTTATATGTTAATGTTCCGTTAAGATAGGCATTGCCGGCAAGTGAGTTTTCACCTCCACCTGCCCAGTTTGTCAATGATGTTTGAGAGAAATTGATTCCGGTTACTCCATCAACTTTCCACTTTGATGTTTCGTCGTTATTTTCGTCTGTTGTATTAGCATATGCCGAAAACGCTACAATTGTAGCAACAAGTAAAGATAATACTTTTTTCATAAATTAATGTTATTGTTTTGGATATAATTATCTCAATTTGAGTTTATCGCCCTCTTCGGGCACATATTTATAATTCTTTTTGTTTAATCTGTAGAGTTCTCTAAGCCTGATGCCATACTTTTGAGATATGCTGTGCATAGATTCTCCTATTTGAACCACGTGTTCATAATATGGTTCATCGGCTCTTGCTTTTTTCTTTTGAAAATAAACAATATCACCTTTGTTGAGTGGGAATCCCTCTCCTGCATCATTATATTTAAGCAGTTTCTTTTCTTTGAACCCAAACTCATTTGCAATACTTGCAAAAGAGTCTCCATTAACAGCTTCTACATATACCAGTCCGTGAGTTTTGTATGGCTGGTGTGTCCAGCTTACGCTTGTTGTTGCTATGGGTTTTGAGCCTTTAGTGTAGTTCTTATTGTCATATTTGTATAGCTCGTAGTCTTCAACAAGTTTTATTAATTTATTGGCATATGCTTTATCTGTAGCATATCCTGCTTTTTGTAATCCTCTCGCCCAACCTCTATAGTCTGTAATAGAAAGATTAAAAAGCTCGCGGTATCTGAAGTTGTTCGCAATAAATTGAGCGTGATCTTCGTAAGAATCTTCTACTCTTTTATATTTTCTGAAGCAATCGTTTGGAGTATCATCGGCCGCATACACCTTTTCGCCTCGCCAACCATTGTGACATTTGATGCCAAAGTGATTGTTTGAACGAATAGAGAGATTGCTCTTTCCTGCTCCTGATTCTAGTAGACCTTGTGCAAGAGTGATTGAAGCAGGAATCTTATAATCTGCCATATTCTTCTGTGCAATTTTTGAATATGTGTCGATATAGTCTTGATATATTCTCAGTTTTGTTTGAGCCCGCATTAAATTAGGGGTAATAAAGCTGAATATAAGAAGGAGTAGAATGAAAAAATATCTATATTTGCTATTGTGAGTCATAATGGATAAAATAAATTAACTATTCAATCAAAACTGATGAAAGAAATAAATTTAACCACAAAGATAAGAGTTTATCTAATAGATGAATGTACTGATACAGAAAAAAAGCTTGTCGACGCTGCAAAGCTGGCTACCAAAGATGCATATGTTCCGTATTCAAATTTTAGAGTCGGTGCGGCTCTTCTTATGGAGAATGGTGATATTATCACCGGTAATAATCAGGAAAATGCGGCTTATCCATCTGGTATATGTGCAGAGCGTACTGCTGTATTTTTTGCTAATGCAAATTATCCCAGTCAAAAGATTGAGGCAATTGCGGTGGCTGCTCATTATAATGGTGAGTTTACTAAAGATGTAATTACTCCATGTGGTGCTTGTAGGCAAGTTTTGCTTGAGGTGGAAAATAGATACAACTCTCCAATGAAAATTTTATTATACGGGGGTAATGATGAGGTGTATCAGGTGGATAGTATTAAAGATTTGCTGCCATTAAGCTTTGGAGAAGAAATGTTGTAGGATTGTTTTATTAATTTGTAATTAATATTTGTGCGTTTTTCTTCTTTCTTCTTTTAATGCTTTATTCTTTTTAAAATAATTCGTGATTAGTTTTGTTGTTGTGCAAATTAATTATTATTTTGCGTCTTATTATTAGAAATGAGCTTGATTGATGTTTGCTTTTGTAAAATAATACACAAGAATACAAATTGAGTATACAACAATAATGTTTTTGAAGAATAGTAGTATTAATATGGATTTTAAAGGTTTGGAACTTCTGTATAAAGAAGAGTTGCTTGAGAGTGTTATTCCTTTTTGGTTTTCAAAGTCGCAAGACTATGAATGTGGAGGGTATTTTACCTGTCTTGATCGTGAAGGCAATGTTTTTGATACAGATAAGTTTGTTTGGCTTCAAGGACGTCAGGTATGGATGTTTTCGATGCTATATAATAATGTGGAAAAACGTCAAGAATGGCTTGAATGTGCAATTCAGGGTGCAGAGTTTTTGAAAAAATATGGACATGATGGCAATTTAAATTGGTATTTTTCGCTTGATAAAGAAGGAAATCCGCTTGTGGAGCCGTATAGTATTTTTTCGTACACTTTTGCAGCAATGGCTTTTGGACAGTTAAGCATTGCAACAAATAATCATGAGTATGCTGATATTGCTAAGAAAACTTTTGATATTATTCTTTCAAAACAAAATAATCCAAAAGGAAAGTGGAATAAGGCACATGGGGGTACTAGGAGCCTTAAGAATTTTGCTTTGCCTATGATTTTGAGCAACCTTGCACTTGAAATTGAACACTTAATGGATGAAGACTTCCTGGTAACTACTCTGGATAATGTTATTGATGAGGTAATGAATGTTTTTCTTCGTCCTGAGCTTGGGGGTATCATTGTAGAAAATGTTAATGAAGATGGTACTCTTTCAGATACATTTGATGGTAGATTGGTTAATCCGGGACATGCTATTGAGGCGATGTGGTTTATGATGGACTTAGGAGTGAGACTAAACCGTCCGGAGCTAATAGAAAAGGCAGTAGAAACCACCTTGGTGATGGTTGACTATGGTTGGGATAAGGTGCATGGAGGGATATTTTATTTTATGGATAGACTGGAACGCCCAACTCAACAATTGGAGTGGGATCAGAAGTTATGGTGGGTGCATATTGAAACTTTAATTGCACTGCTAAAAGGTTATCAGTTGACAGGAAATAAAAAATGCCTGGAATGGTATGATAAGATACATGATTATACATGGTCGCACTTTAAAGATCCTCAACATCCCGAATGGTGGGGTTATTTGAATAGACAGGGTGAGGTGCTTCTCGACTTAAAAGGTGGAAAATGGAAAGGTTGTTTTCATGTTCCCAGAGGAATGTATCAGTGTTGGAAGGTATTGGAGAAAATAAACTCAGGCAATGTTTAATTACCTGAGTTGTTTGTAAATTTATCTTGGCTTAATGCCACATGCTGCTCCGGTTGGTTCGTCTTCGTCCCTAAACCAGATGTCGCTTAACTCATTCTCATTACGTTTAAATTTAACCAGAATGTAGGAGCAGGTTGGTAGTACTTTGTATTCATTCTCTCGGGCATAGTCTACCATTTTGTCAAATAGTTTGGCTGCAATTCCCTGACCTTCTAGTTCCTTTCTTACTCCGGTGTGGTATGCATTGAGAATGCCATCTTTTACTTCAAAGTCTAACTCTGCAACTTGTGTGTTGCTACCGTTTTCGATGAAAAAACTTCCTCTGTTCTTTTCATCAATTTTAAATTGAATTTCCATTTATATAATTAAATTTTTATTTCTTATCTTTGGTGTTATTCTTTTAATTAAAGATATACATTATGAAACACTTAAGTATAATATTTGTTCTAACAGGCATTTTGTGCGCTCAGATACTAACTGCGGCAAGGGTTGATACTGTGAAGGTTTATAGCAGTTCAATGAAAAAAGATATAAAAGCTGCAATTGTTACACCTGATAATTATTCAGTAATTGATAAATTGCCTGTGGTGTATTTATTGCACGGATATAATGGTGACTACAGTTCGTGGGTGAAAGGTTCACCTGAGGTGCAAGTGCTGGCAGATTTATATAACGTAATGGTAGTATGTCCTGATGGTAATATCAGCAGCTGGTATCTTGACAGTCCTGTTGATCCTGAATTTAAGTATGAGACGTTTGTATCCAAAGAGCTTGTTGTGTGGGTGGACTCAAACTACAAAACTATTCAATCCAGGGAGGGTAGAGCAATAACCGGACTCAGCATGGGAGGACATGGTGGCTTGTATCTTGGTTTCCGTCATCAGGATGTTTTTGGAGCATGTGGAAGTATGAGTGGTGGTGTAGATATCAGACCATTTTCTAACAACTGGCATATTATTCTTCGTCTTGGTAAACAGTCTGAACATCCTGAAAATTGGGAAAGCAATACAGTAATGAATCAATTACATCTTTTATCTCCTGATGCGACGAAGATTATTTTTGATTGTGGGACCGAGGATTTCTTTTATAAAGTAAATGTAAAGCTTCACGAGGAATTATTGTATCGTAACATCCAGCATGAATTTGTATCTCGACCGGGAGGTCATAATTGGGACTATTGGAGAAATGCTGTTAAGTATCAGTTTTTATTTTTTGATAACCACTTTAGGTCGAAAGCAAAGTAATAAAACTAATTAAAATCAAACTCTCTTCATTTTTTCGTATGCATCGTGGAAGAATATCAAGAGACTGTTCTTTGCTTTGACTTCATCCAGAAAGCGCTGTTTTTCCTCCATTGCAAGGGCAGCATTATTATCATATGCTGATAGCCAACCTAAGGGCAGGTGCACTGATGTGGGAACAACGTCTCCGGGAAAAACCACTTCGCCGTAGTCATTACTATTTATAAAAACCACAAGCTGCCCCGGTGTATGTCCATCGTATTGCTTGATTAAAACCTCGGGACATAGCAGCATATCGCTACTTATTAAATTGAGTTGACCTGCTTTGTGTATGGGGTCTATATTGTCTGCGAAGAATGAATCTTTCTCATAAGGTCTCGGATTAACGTAGTTGTCCCATTGTTGTTGACTAAGCCAGTATTTTGCATTTGGAAAAGTTGGCACAGTATCGCCATGGTTATTAATGATTGTGCCTCCTCCGCAATGGTCGAAATGAAGATGGGTAAGTATTACATCTGTAACCTCTTCTGCGGCGTATCCTATTTTTTCAATTTCTATGGTTAAATCCTGAAGATTATGTGGCTGATAGTACTTTAATTTGTCTAACTGCTTATCACCAGCACCACAATCAATAAGTATTTTGCGAGTTTCAGTTTCAATAAACAAGCATCTCATTGCCATCTTGCACATGTTGTTTTCATCGCATGGATAACGCTTGCTCCAATACTTTTTGGGGATGGGGCCAAACATTGCGCCACCATCTGCTAAAAAATATCCCGTTTCAATAATATGGAAATTTGCCATTTTCGTTGTACTTTTGTGCAAAAGTAATAAAAAGAGAGTGATTTACATCTAAAAAATAAAGTTATGGCTATTTACACTGGTTCGAGTAAACATCTGGGAGGAACAGAGGTGATATCGAAAAAGGAAACATTTTATTATGGACTTATTCAAAAAAATGTTTTAGTATCTGGTGCAAATGGTCAATTGGGACAAGAGATAAAGAGGCTATCGCAAAAACAGAATACTCCCTTTAGGTTTATTTATACTGATATAGAACAATTAGATATTACTAAAAGAGATGAAGTGATTAACTTTGTTTCTGGAAATAATATTGAATATATAATAAATTGCGCTGCATATACAGCTGTTGACCTTGCTGAAAATGATGAAGAAGCTGCCTATAAAATAAACTATGAGGGTGCCAGAAACTTGGCTGAAGCTTCTAAATATATCAATGCTAAGATGATCCATATATCTACTGATTATGTTTTTGATGGTGAATCAACTGTGCCATATAAAGAAGATGATTTGGTGAATCCATTGTCTGTTTATGGCTTATCTAAATTTAAAGGAGAAGAGGCGGTAGCAGAATTTGCAAAGGAATGGATAATCATTAGAACGTCATGGATGTTTTCGGAGTTTGGATCTAACTTTGTGAAAACGATGCTTAGGCTAATGAGTGAAAGGGAAGAGCTTGGCGTGGTTTATGATCAGAGAGGTACACCAACATATGCGGCTGATTTGGCTGAGATGCTATTTGTGATATTAGATGAGTCGGAGTGGAGCTCAGGAATATATAATTTCTCAAACTCAGGTGAGACAACATGGTATGATTTTGCAAATAAAATAAGGGAGCTATCAGAGATTACCTCTTGTCTGTTAAATAAGATATCTGCCAGTGAGTATCCGACGGCTGCAAAAAGACCACTATATAGTGTGTTTGATAAATCAAAAATAGAGAATAAGTACAACGTGATAATCCCTGATTGGGAGAATGCGTTAAAGAGATGTTTGGAAAGAATAATTGCAAATCAGGACTAGCAAATAGTTTTTTAAAGATAAAAAAGTAATTCAGAATCATATATGAGCTTAAGAAAAGAAATTGAACGCAGGCGAACATTTGCCATAATTAGTCACCCTGATGCGGGTAAGACAACACTAACCGAGAAGCTGCTGCTTTTTGGGGGTGCTATACATGTGGCAGGTGCCGTTAAGTCAAATAAAATAAAGAAATCGGCCACATCAGACTGGATGGATATAGAGCGCCAGCGTGGAATATCGGTTGCAACATCAGTAATGGGGTTCGAATATGATGACTATAAAGTGAATATTCTTGATACTCCGGGTCACCAGGATTTTATGGAGGATACTTATAGAACGCTTACAGCAGTGGATAGTGTTATTGTTGTGGTGGATATTGCCAAGGGTGTGGAGCCACAGACGCGAAAACTTATGGAGGTGTGCCGTATGCGCAAGACACCTGTTATGATTTTTGTGAATAAGCTTGACCGTGAGGGAAAGGATCCTATGGAGGTGTTGGATGAGCTTGAGGATCAATTGCAAATTGCTGTAAGACCTTTGAGCTGGCCTATAGATATGGGTGAGAGGTTTAAAGGTGTGTATAATATATATGAGAATTGTCTTGATTTGTATAAACCTTCAAAGCAGTCAGTGACTGAGTCGGTTCATATGGATATTGATTCTCCCGAAATAGAAAAGCATATTGGTGACAAGCTAGCCACACAGCTAAGAGATGATATTGAGTTA
Source organism: uncultured Proteiniphilum sp. (assembly GCA_964535975.1). Taxonomy (GTDB): domain Bacteria; phylum Bacteroidota; class Bacteroidia; order Bacteroidales; family Dysgonomonadaceae; genus Petrimonas. The sequence continues at coordinate 28,434 of CAZHWC010000001.1, forward strand.
ATTTCGGAAGTATATCCTGATTTTAACACAGAAGATTATCTTGCCGGTGATTTGGCACCAGTGTTTTTTGGCTCGGCCCTATACAATTTTGGTGTAAAAGAACTGCTGGATTGTTTTGTGGAGATTGCCCCATCTCCACGATCTGTTCAGGCAGAGGAGCGTAGGGTTGATCCGTATGAAGAAGATTTCTCCGGTTTTATATTCAAGATTCATGCAAATATGGACCCAAATCATCGTTCATGTATTGCGTTCGTAAAAGTTTGTTCTGGTAAGTTTGAGCGAAATGTCAATTATAAACACATTCGTTTTAATCGTCAGATGAAATTCTCTTCTCCAACAGCGTTTATGGCTCAAAAGAAGGAAATCCTCGATGAGGCTTTTGCCGGTGATATAGTTGGTTTGCCGGATAATGGCAACTTCAAAATCGGCGATACACTTACCTCGGGTGAAAACCTACACTTTAAAGGCTTGCCAAGCTTCTCGCCCGAAATGTTTAAATATATAGAGAATGCTGATCCTATGAAGACTAAACAACTTCAAAAAGGAATAGAGCAGCTGATTGATGAGGGTGTTGCTCAATTGTTTACAAATCAATTCAACAACAGAAAGATTATTGGTACTGTGGGACAACTTCAGTTTGAAGTTATAGAATACCGATTGTTGCATGAATATGGTGCAAAATGTAGATGGGAACCAATAAGCTTATATAAAGCCTGCTGGATTGAGAGTGATAATCCTGCTGAATTGGAAGAGTTTAAGAAGCGTAAATATCAATATATGGCTAAGGATAAAGAGGGTAGGGATGTTTTTCTTGCAGAATCAAACTATCTGTTGATGATGGCGCAACAAGATTTTAAGAATATAAAATTCCATTTTAATTCGGAATTCTAAATTGCATATTTATTATTAAAAGTAATAAGAAACCTCATCTTTTAGCGTAAGCCTTTCGGCTAATAATATGCTAAAAGATGAGGTTCTTTTTTAGTAACACTCTTTAGTTGCTATCTTCTGACTTATCTGCCAAGTGCACTGTTAGTTGTTTGAATGGCACAACCAATTTTTTTTCATTAATCTGTTTGTATATCTCTTCGTTCAAATCAAATGTAACCGGCCAAAAGTCACTTTTCTTTACCCAAACTCTTAACTTAAAGTCAATGGAGTGCTCATTCATCAGTGCCATTCTTGCAAAAGGTTCAGGAGATTTTAGAACGTTAGGATGATTTTTTGCTATATCAATAAGCATGGATTTTACAATCTCTACATCTGTCCCATATTGAATGCTTACAATAATTTCAACACGACGTGTAGGTTGAGTACTTATATTTATAATTGTACCAGTGGATAAGGGACCATTAGGTATATAAATGGTCTTGTTATCAGCGGTTGTCATCATTGTGTATAGGATTCCAATACTTTTTACAGTTCCGGCATTTGACTGGGCCTCTATATAGTCTCCAACTTTAAAAGGTTTGTTGAACAGTAGCATAACGCCACCGGCAAAGTTTGCCAGATTATCTTTAACCGCAAGACCTATGGCTAAACCTGCAGATCCGATAAGAGCTGCTATTGAGAAGGTTTTGGTACCTACAACATTAATAATGATTATGAATAGTAATATATAAAGAAATACATCTAGTGCATTTCTCATAAATCCTTGCAAAGTGCTATCCATCTTTTTCATGGTCGTTATTTTATCTGTCATCTTTCTTATACGACCAATTAGCCATCGGCCAATAAAAAAAATAACAAAAGCAATAAATATTTTCCACGCAAGATCGATGCTCCAAGTGAGAATATTGTATCCAATAGCTTCAAGACGACCTTGCTTGATCATCTCTGTTATTCCTTCGCCTTTTTCTATTATTTTTAATGAGTCATTTATTAAAGTTGTATTCAAAAACATATTATAAATAATTTATTATTGTCATTACAAAGTTACTTCAATATTTAGATATACAATATATTTGATGTCAATCAATAAAAAAGAGCTAATTTTGCACATAAATATTTTTGATTAAGATGAGATTATTAATTACTTCATTATTGCTTGCTTTTCTTAGTATTGTATCATCAGCACAAGATAAACAAATGTCATATTATGACTGGGTAGATAAATCGGCAATGTTTGTTGATGTTAACAGGCTTGATAGTGCCGCTTATTCTTTGCAGCAAGCTATGAAGTTGGAACCGACAAATAGAAATAACCCAATGCTTCTTTTGAACTTAGGGATATTGCAACGCCAACTTAGAATGCTGGATGATGCATTTATTTCACTTACGGCAGCATTGGCGCTTAATCCTGAGCCCACATTGGTGTTGCACAACAGAGCTTCGCTTCTTTGTGATATGAATCGTTATGATGAGGCAATGGAGGACTATACGTCTATTATCAAAATAGACCCTGAAAATGCAGAAGCCTATTATAGACGTGGACTCATTTTCTTGGAGGCAAACGATAAGAAAAGTGCCGAAGAGGATTTTGTGAAGTGTGAAGTGTTAGACTCTACTAATCTGTTTGCAAAATTAAGCAAGGCCTTACAGCTTAAACTGAAAGATGACTGGGAGGGTGCCCAGAAAATTTATTCAGATATAATAAAGACTGAAGATAAAAAGCTTAATGCTTATTATCTAAACAGAGCAGAATGTTATGTTAATATTGATAAGTATTCATTAGCCGCAACTGACCTAATGATAGTTGAGAGTGCGGAGAAAAATAATCCATACTTTTATATTCTTCGTGGAAGAGTGAGACTAAATCAGTATGATAAATTTGCAGCTAAACTAGATTTTCAGAAAGCTAAGCAATTGGGTTATGATGAAGAACTTGCAGATAAATGGATTTCAAAAGCGAAATAATATTAATCTGATTTTGTGATTTAACAATGAGTATTCATCTTTTTTGTTTAAATTTGCAAAAATGATTTCGATTGATATGAAAAGAAATATAATCTTTAAGGTTTTGTTTATTATTGTGGTTCTTGTTACAGGTTTTATTTCTTGTAATACTAATTCCAATAATAAAGTGGGTAGTGATAATAATGTTAGGTTTGAATTGATAAGCTATAACAAAGTTCATCCATTAGTAGATAATATTGATAATCCCTCTTGTAACTTAGATATAGAAGTTCAGTTTCCTATCGAGAGTGACAAGTATGATTTGTCATCACTTCAGAATATCTTTCAAAACTGTTTGCTTGGCACGGATTATTCAGGATTAAGTTTTGAAGATGCAGTTGAGAAGTATTCTTCAAATTATGTTTCTAACTATAATCGTGATGCAGAAGTATATCGAACAACTAAGCCAACAGGAGAGTCTGGAGGTGAATTTGATGATATCTATCACAAAGATGGTGAGCATGTTGATTTGCCTGAAATATTTTATTCGTATTATGAGTCTATTATTAATTCGGTAGTATATAACAAATTTGGTATTATTTCTTTTCAGGTTATTCAAGGTAATAATAAAGGTGGAGTTGTCTCTTATGAGAATGTCAGAAACTATGTTTTGAATCTTTCTACAGGTGATTTTTTGAGTGAGGGAGATATATTTGCTGCCGGATATGATACAGCTTTACGACCAATAATTCAAAACTGTATTATGCAACAAAACGATGTTAAGACTATTGATGATCTTGAAAATTTGGGATTTTTTGGAGTTGAAGAGATAATACCTAACAAGAATTTTATGTTGACAGAAGCTGGAATTATTTATACATTTAATAAAGGTGAGTATTCAGCATATCAGCTTCCGGCATTAGAGATATTAATTCCATATTCATATGTGAGATCAATATTGAGAGAGAACTCTATAGCAAATAAACTTTCGCAACTGTAATGAACATTATAGAAAAATATTTTAAATCGCTTTCAGATCAGCAAAAGGAGCAGATGTCAGCTCTGTTTGATTTATATTTTGACTGGAATTCAAAAATCAATGTTATTTCCCGCAAGGATATCGACAATCTTTATATCCATCATGTGTTACATTCTTTGGCAATTGCAAAGTATATAGACTTTAAACCACAGAGTAAGGTGATGGATGTTGGTACAGGCGGTGGTTTTCCGGGTGTGCCATTGGCTATTTTCTTTCCTGAGGTTCAGTTTCTGATGTTGGACAGCATTGGTAAAAAAGTTAAAGTGGCGAGAGAAATTTCAGAGGCCATTGGTTTAAAAAACGTGGAGTTTGCTCACTCAAGAATGGAGGATGAGAAAAGGAAATTTGATTTTGTAGTTAGTCGTGCAGTTATGCAACTACCTGAATTGGTGAAGAAGATAAGCAAAAATATTTCTGTAAAGCAGCAAAACTCATTGCCTAATGGTCTTATTTGTCTCAAAGGGGGCGACCTGTCTGTTGAGGTAGCTCCTTATAAAAATAAAGTTGAAGTGCTTTCACTTGAGCAATATTTTGAAGAACCATTTTTTGAAACTAAAAAACTAGTATATCTTCCATTATAGGGTTCTATTCTAGTTGTTATACAAATAAATTTATGAGTGATATAGTATTATATAGATACTGCATCACTTTTTTTTGATATTATTACAGTTGTGTAACCGGAAAAAGAATCAATTAAAACAATAGCACAAAAAAAATTGTATCTTTGTGTTCTCAAAACTAAGATGCTTATCTCGTTGTTTCTCACATTGACAGGATTAATGAGATTGTAAAATGACAGATATAAATATGCAGAATCAAAATCATCGTTCAGGATTTGTGAATATAGTGGGCAACCCAAATGTTGGAAAATCAACACTGATGAATAAATTGGTGGGAGAAAAGCTTTCAATAATCACAGCAAAATCACAAACCACAAGACATCGAATAATTGGTATAGTAAATGAACCTGAATATCAGATTGTTTATTCTGATACGCCGGGAGTGTTGCGACCCAACTATAAGTTGCAACAACAAATGCTTAACTTTTCTTTGTCAGCACTGGAAGATGCCGATGTGTTATTGTATGTGACTGATGTGATAGAAACTATTGATAAAAATGATGAATTCTTATCTAAGGTGCAAAAGCTAAATTTGCCCGTACTGCTATTGATAAATAAGATAGATGAGACAAATCAGGACGATTTGATAAAGATGGTAGAAACTTGGAAGCTGCTTCTGCCTAAAGCAGAAATATACCCTATCTCTGCACTTAATAATTTTAACGTGGATGTATTGCAGAAGCGTATATTAGAATTGCTCCCTCTATCTCCTCCTTATTTTGAAAAAGATGCATTGACAGACAAACCTGCTCGTTTTTTTGTTAATGAAATAATTCGTGAGAAAGCTTTGCTTATCTATCAAAAGGAAGTTCCATACTCTATCGAAGTGATGGTTGAGGAGTTTAAAGAGGAGCCGGATATTATTAGAATAAGAGCCATAATAATGGTTGAACGAGATACTCAAAAAGGAATAGTGATTGGACATAAGGGAGAATCCTTAAAGAAATTAGGAACTATGGCAAGAAAGGATATTGAGTTGTTCTTTGAGAAAAAAGTCTTTCTTCAGCTATATGTTAAGGTTGAAAAGGATTGGAGGGACAGAGATAATTTACTTAAGTCGTTTGGGTATAAATTGGATTGAGAATTGCTGTGAAGCAAAAGTATAATAACAAAAAAATAATTAATCCTTTTAGGATATAAAAAAAGTATGAGAAATTTAGTAGCCATTGTAGGACGTCCTAATGTAGGGAAATCAATGTTATTTAATAGACTAACACAAAGCCGCCAGGCAATTGTGACCGATGTTTCAGGTACTACTCGAGACAGACTTTATGGAAAAGCACACTGGATAGGTCAGGACTTTTCAATTATCGATACCGGTGGATGGGTGGTTAACTCTGATGATATAATGGAGGATGAAATAAACAAACAAGTGCAGATTGCAATAGAAGAGGCTGATGTAATCATGTTTGTTGTTGATGTAATGAACGGATTGACAGACTTGGATAAAGCTGTGGCTCAGATGCTGCGCAAATCTGATAAAACTGTAGTAGTTGTTGCAAATAAAGCGGATAATTTTTCAATTGGATATCAGGCAGCAGAGTTTTATTCACTTGGATTGGGTGATCCATACGCAATTTCGGCAATCAATGGTTCGGGAACCGGAGATTTGCTTGATCATGTGGTGTCTCTGTTTAAAAGAGATGGTGAGGAAGAGGTTCTTGCAGATATACCAAAGTTCGCAATTGTTGGACGCCCAAATGCGGGTAAATCATCATTGGTAAATGCTTTGATTGGTGAAGACAGAAACATTGTAACAGATATCGCCGGAACAACAAGAGATTCAATTCATACAAGGTATGATAAGTTTGGAATGGATTTTTATCTGGTTGATACAGCGGGAATTCGTAAAAGAGGTAAAGTTCAGGAAGATTTGGAGTATTTTTCTGTTATACGATCTATTCGCTCTATAGAAGAAGCTGATGTATGTATTCTTATTCTTGATGCTGAGCGCGGGATAGAGAGTCAAGACTTAAATATATTTTCATTAATTCAGAAGAATAAAAAGGGATTGGTAGTTCTTGTGAATAAATGGGATGCCGTGGATGGAAAAGATGCTAATCTAGTAAGAGATTTTGAGAAAATAATCCGTGATAGATTTGCTCCATTTACTGACTTTCCAATAGTATTTGGTTCTGCTATAACAAAACAGCGTATCCTTAAGGTGATGGATTATGCCAAAGAGGTATATCATAACAGAAAACAAAGAATTGCCACAAACAAGCTTAATGAGGTGATGTTGCCAATTATAGCCGCAACACCTCCTCCTGCAATTAAGGGAAAATATATCAAAGTAAAATATATCACTCAGTTACCAAAAACTCAGGTTCCTTCATTTGTGTTTTTCTGCAATCTTCCTCAGTATGTGAAAGAACCATATAAGAGATTTGTTGAGAATAGAATTAGAGAAAACTGGGATTTAACAGGTACTCCGATAAACGTTTTCTTTAGAGAAAAGTAGATATTTTGAATAGATATTTAAAACAAAAAAACAGACTATAATTATAGTCTGTTTTTTTTGTTTTAATCTATATCATTATGTTTCAAATCAAATATTGCTAAAAGGTATGTTTCGGGCTTCACATACTTCAATCAACTTTGTTTTTATTCTTTTCAAATCATTATACTTAATATTGCCAAAGTCTATGATATAGTTGTCATTAATACCATCTATTGTTATGTGTCCGATTCCCACTCCGAGTTGAGTGACTTCTGACCACAATATTGATCCGTCAATCTTTTGATTTGGCAGATTAATATCCAGACTCTCATTGTTTATATTAATTATTGTTGGTGACTGCCAGATGGTTACAATAAGAAAAAGAAGAACACTTAATACTATTCCAACTATTCCCACATAAAATAAAAAACTAAAGTTGCTGTTGAGGGCTTGTTTAACACCCATGACAACGGATACAATAAATAGGTATGAAGCACTTATGGTAGCTATTAATTTAATTCGTTGAGATATTGTGTACTTTATTTCTAAATCATTCATATCGTTTTGTTTATTAAACTGTTAAATACAATGAATTTTTTCGCTATGTCATGCAAAAATACAATCTTTATATTGATTTTATTTAAATAAATGAGAAAAGTTGATGAGATAACAAAAAATATTCGTTAATTTGTAAGTGAATAAAATTATGTCATTTGTATAAGAGCGAGTATTTTCGCAAAAATGGTGACTAATAATGAAATGACTAACCTAATCATGTTGATAGGGTTAATAAAATGAAGGGTGAACCGATGAACAGCATTAATCTTGAAAATGAGAAACTCCCCGTAGATAAGGGAGAAAGTATTGAGGAGTCTGCGAATATACTTCCAGAAGAAACAAAATCTGAGAACTTAGCAGAAAATAATCTACCTGAGGAAAAATCAGAGGAAAGCGTTTCTGAACAAATAGAGGAGGTTGCAATAGATTATCATCTAGAAGATGTGGAAGAAAATGAAGAAGTTGAAGTAGAGGATGATATAGATGAAAATAACGTTGAAGATGATAACAGCGATATTTTATCTTTAGACGATATCATTCAAAAACTTCGTGATTTGTTTGCATCCGACAATCCACAGCGCAAAGATATAGATGAAGCAAAGACCCATTTCTTTCGCTCATTGAGAAATGAGACACAAGCTCAAAAAGTGGCTTTTATTGAAGCCGGGGGAGAATCTATTGACTTTGTGATGAACGAAGGTGAGGAATATGCAGAAGGAAAAGATTTAATTCTTAAGATCAGAGATAAACGTGCTGATATTTTGGCCCGCGAAGAAGCTGAAAAAGAGAATAATGTTGCCAAGAAGCTTGCAATAATTGAACAGGTTAAACAACTATCCGAAAATCAGGTTCACGAAGATTTCAACAAAGCATATCAAGAGTTTAGAGCATTACAGCAAAAGTGGAGTGAAATAAAACTTGTTCCTCTGGCAAAGGTTAATGAGCTATGGAAAGAGTATCAACGATATGTAGAAAAGTTCTACGATCTTGTTAGAATAAATAATGAGTTCAGAGAGTATGACTTTAAAAAGAACTTGGAGCTAAAAACCGATTTATGTATTTCTGCCGAAAAACTGGATGAAGAAGAAGATGTGGTTTCTGCTTTCTATCAATTACAAAATCTTCATCAAGAATGGAGAGATATAGGTCCTGTTTCAAGAAAAGACAGAGAAGCTATATGGGAGCGATTTAAAGAGGCATCTACATTAATAAATAAGAAATATCAATCACATTTTGAGTCTTTAAAAGGAAAGGAAGAAGAAAATCTTGAAGCTAAGACAGCTTTGTGTGAGAAGCTTGAAGCAATAGATTATTCAAAACTAAACTCTATAAAGGACTGGAATAAAAAGATAAAAGAGGTTCTTGACATTCAAAAGCAATGGCGCGAAATAGGATATGTTCCTAAAAAGTGGAACACTAAAATATATGAACGTTATCGTGCTGCATGTGATTTCTTCTTTAGAAATAAGAATGAGTATTATAAATCGCTTCATGTTGAGATGGAGGATAATCTGAAAAAAAGAATCGAGCTGTGTGAGCGTGCTGAGGCTATTAAGGATAGTACGGATTGGAGAAAGACTACTCAAGAGATGATTGCCATTCAAAAAGAATGGAAAACAATTGGTGTTGTTCCACGTAAATACGTTGATAGTACTTGGAAGAGATTTATTTCTGCCTGTGACTATTTCTTTGAACAAAAGAAGCTTAGCACTTCATCGCAACGTGATGAAGAGAATAAAAATCTTGAGTTGAAAAAAGAGATAGTAGATAAAATTATCAATCTTGATACTTCTCTTAGTTTGGAAGAATCACTGTCAACAATAAGAGAGTTGATGGATCAATGGTATGGAGTAGGACATGTTCCGTTTAAGGTTAAGGATAAGGTATATAAAGATTTCTATAACGCAACAGAAGCGCAATTTGACAGATTGAATGTGGATAAAACAGACAGACGTCTTGATAGTTTTAGATCTAACATCTCTGACATTGCAAAATCGGACAATTCTAAAGGGCAGCTGATGCGCGAACGTGAGAGACTTATGCGTCAGTTTGATCGTATGAAGAATGAGTTGCAAACATATGAGAATAATATTGGCTTCTTGTCTGTGTCATCTAAGAAAGGTAGCAGCCTTATAGATAATATGAATCAGAAAGTTAAGAAGATAAAATCTGAAATTGAATTACTTGTAAAGAAGATTGGAGCTATTGACGAAGAGCTATAGTCAACCATGAAACTTTCATAAAGTATTAATTAAATAATTGAGAACGACTATCCTGAGGGATGGTCGTTTTTTTATTATACCTGATATGAATTACATATGATTTGCTATCAAATTATTTGCTAAATTTGCGGTATAATTATAAAAAGATATAACTAAACAATTTAAAAATGAAAATTAAAAACTTATTGGCATTATTGCTTGTCCTATCTATTGTATCATGTGGTGGTAGAAAAAAAGAATCTGCCGAACAGCCGGCTCCTAATCTTTCAGGATTGGACAAAGCCAACTTTCAGTCTATTATTAACGGAGATTCTACCAACTTGTATATTCTTACTAATAGTAATGGAATGGAGGTAGCCGTTACTAATTATGGAGGTGTAATAGTTTCAATTATGGCACCCGATAAGGATGGAGAGCTTAAAGATGTAGTACTTGGATTTGACAATGTTCAGGATTATGTGAATATAGACAATGACTTTGGAGCAACTATCGGACGTTATGCAAACAGAATAGCAAATGGTAAGATTACTGTTGATGGAGTGGAATATCAATTGCCTCAAAACAACTTTGGACATACTTTGCACGGCGGACCAAAAGGATTCAAGACTAAAGTATTTGATGCAGAACAGCTCGACAACCAAACAATAGTTCTTAAGTATACATCTGAAGATGGTGAAGAGGGCTTTCCGGGTAATTTAGATCTTAAAGTTACTATGACACTTACCAATGACAATGCCGTAGACATTCAGTATGAAGCCAAAACTGACAAAGAAACTGTTTGTAATCTAACTAATCACTCTTATTTTAATCTTAGTGGTAACCCTGAGAATACAATCCTCGAAGATATTCTTGTGGTAGATGCAGATACATACACTCCTGTTGATGATACCTTCATGACTACCGGAGCAATAGAAAAAGTTGAAGGAACTCCAATGGATTTCAGAGCCCCAACTGCGATAGGCGAGAAGATTAATGAAGACTTTGAGCAATTGAAAAATGGTAATGGTTATGACCATAACTGGGTGTTGAATGCTCAGGGTGATGTTTCGAAAGTATCAGCAAGTTTGTATTCACCGGCAACCGGTATCCAGTTAGATGTTTATACTTCTGAACCCGGTATCCAGGTTTATACCGGAAACTTCCTTGATGGATCTGTAAAAGGAAAAAAAGGAATTACATATAATTCTCGTTCTGCTATCTGTCTTGAAACTCAAAAGTATCCCAACTCGCCAAACAATCCCGAGTGGCCTTCTTCTTATCTTAAGCCAGGTGAAACATATACAAGCCGTTGTATTTACAAGTTCTCAGTAAGATAAAATAGAATTTGAAATAGGTGCTAAGATTAAAAATATAGAGGGTGTATCACAATGTGATTTCACCCTCTTTCTATACACACCCCTACCAGAGATTAGTTCCAAATATTCAATTCTCAGAGGCTTATTTTTAATTTCGATACAGCTTCATTCTATTGACACTCCTATAGATGATCGATTAAAATATTCAATTATAAGGAGTTTAGCTTTTATTTGGGTTCAACATTATTTTTTCTTGCTCTCCTTCACTATTAAATCTAGCTTAGCATTTTTCTCGTAATATTTGCACCATTCTTTCAGTCCGCAAATATCACATTTGGGAGTACGCGCTACGCAAATATATCTTCCGTGCAAAATGAGCCAGTGATGAGCCTTTGCTTGCAACTCTTCAGGAATATTTTTAACCAATTCACGCTCCGTTTCGAGAGGAGTTTTGGAGTTATTAGTCAATCCAATTCTGTTGGCAACTCTAAATACATGGGTGTCCACTGCCATTGCGGGCTTATCAAAAGCAACAGATAGTATTACATTAGCAGTTTTGCGACCAACCCCCGGGATTGTTATAAGCTCATCAAATGTGTCAGGGACTTCGCCATTATAGTCGCTAATTAGCTTTTGAGCCATTCCATAAAGACTTTTTGCCTTATTATTAGGGTAGGAACACGACTTAATATATTCGAAAATTTCGTCAGAAGAAGAGGCTGCCATCACCTCTGGCGTAGGGAATTTATTGAAAAGATTGGGTGTAATTAGGTTTACTCGTTTGTCAGTACATTGTGCCGATAGTATCACAGCCACAAGCAGCTGATAGTTATTCTTATAGTCTAATTCTGTTTCGGATGATTGAGCATTTTCCTGAAACCAATCAATTACATATTTGTATCTTTCTTTCTTAGTCATTATAATAATTATCTTTCTTAAGATCACATATTTCTTCATCACTATTTATTGTAAAATATGCACTTCCAATATTATTAATAATATCTGATGCCACAAAGCTGAATGGATGAATGTTTTGTGATGTGATATTTGCTGTTAGTCCATGCAAATATACTCCTATTTGTGCAGCTTGCAAAGCCGGATATCCTTGTGCCAATAGGCTGGTAATTATCCCGGTTAATACGTCACCACTTCCGGCAGTTGCCAATGCCGGTGACCCACTGCTGTTTACGTAAACCTCATTAGGGGATATAATTGTAGTGTGTGCTCCTTTGATAATTACTATTATATTATGTTCTTTTGCCAGAGCTATGGTTTTGTCTATTTTCTCAAAGTCATTATCCCAGGCACCTATCAGTCTTGAGAGTTCTTTGGGATGAGGTGTCAATATTGTGTGTTTGGGCAGATGATTAAGTAGTTCTTTATTATGTGAGATGATATTTATCGCATCCGCATCAATTACCAGAGGGGTATTATTAGTTTCTAAAAACCTCGTTAGAGCATTAGTGGTATTATCACTTGTTCCTATGCCCACACCTATACCAATTGCATTTGGTTTAATATCAAAGATGATATCAGTAATTTCCTTCTCACCAGAGTCCTCAATCACCATTAATTCGCAGATACTTGACTGAAGCACCATTGTGCCACACTTTGGAATATAAGCAGTTGCAAGTCCGCATCCTGTTTTTAGTGCTGCTTTTGATGCCAGGGCTACAGAGCCTATTTTTCCTAAACTGCCACCAATTATCAAACTATGTCCTTGAATACCTTTGTGTGAGAATTTATCTAAGGGCTTGATAATGTTCTTAATATCTTGTTTTGTTATGAAATATATATTTGTTGAGGATTCGTCAATTGCCTTTTTACTTAATCCAAAGTTGAGAATATAAATGTCTCCTGCAAATTTGTGATTGTCTGGAAGAAAAAGAGCTAACTTAGGTATTTGCAAAGTTGTAGTTTCATTAGCCATCACAGCAAATTTTGTTTCCTTATCCATCATTAGTCCACTGGGAACATCAATGCTAACTGTGTGTTTATTGCTTTGATTGATTTTGTTAATTACCTGTCCTGCAAGTCCTGTAATTTCTCGATTAAGTCCTGTACCAAAGATTGCATCTATGATAACCGAAGTGCTCTCTAAAGCGGGGAACTGCTCAATAGATGTTATAACACTGACAGATACACCCAATTGTTTTACTTTGTTGAGATAATATTCAAAATCTGAAGAATACCTTGTACTGTATTCAACTACATAAACATGTGCTTTTACACCTGCTGTATGTAGTTTCCCGGCCAAACAAACTCCATCTCCTCCATTATTACCTACTCCACAAAATATAGATATTGTCTGGTTGGACTTTATATGAGTTTTCAAAAACCATTGGTATATCGCCTCTGATGCCATATTCATTAGTTCATGTGAAGTAATATTATTATACACCAATGTTTGTGCATCTACTTTTCTAATTTGTTCTGCGGATAATATTTTCATGTTCTTGTAATTGATATGCGTAAAGTTAATTGACTTTGTTTTCTAAACAATTGAATATTTGAAGTTGTCATTAGTCTGGACTATATACAGATAGAGGGTGAAATCACATTGTGATACACCCTCTTTATAAATTATTATTTTTTGTGCGCAGGATGAGACTCGAACTCACACGCCGTAACCGGCACTACCCCCTCAAAGTAGCGTGTATACCAATTTCACCACCTGCGCAAATATGTATTCTTTTTTTGCGAGCACAAAGTTAATTAGTTTTTCTGTTTCTCACAAAGAAATGTGTCGTTTTGTTTCATCCCGTCACATAAAGCAATTATATAGCCATATATCAATAATATTAAAAGAGGTTGCCTCAAAAAATAAAACAGAGTTCTTGGAATTTTATGTTCGAAATTATTCTCATATAGGAGTGTGAATAGAAAGAGGGTGAAATCACATTGTGATACACCCTCTTTGGATAGGTTATAAAATATAAAACTCTTAGTTTGTTTTGTATTTATAGCTTATCTTTTTTAGCTCTTCGTTTGCCTGAGTGATTTTACCTTTTAATCCCTCTTTATAGTTGTGAAGTTTTTTGTTAAGTTCTGCATCACCAGTTGCAATCATCTGCAATGCAAGAATTGCAGCATTTAGCGAACCATTAATTCCTACTGTTGCCACAGGAATTCCGGGAGGCATCTGAACTATTGCCAAAAGAGCATCCATTCCGTCTAAAGATGCTTTAATTGGAACGCCAATCACGGGCAGAGTGGTCATTGATGCAATCACACCCGGCAAATGAGCCGCCATGCCTGCCGCTGCAATAATCACTTTTATACCTCTTTGTTCTGCGCCTTTTGCAAATTCTTCCACAGCCTCAGGTGTGCGATGTGCCGAAAGAGCATTTATTTCGAATGGAACTTCCATCTCATTTAGTAGTTGAGCAGCCTTTTCCATAACCGGAAGGTCGGAGGTGCTACCCATGATAATACTTACAATTGGAGTCATATAATTATAATTGATTTATAAAAAATAAGAGTTATCTGTTTAGGATAACTCTCATGGTTTTGTTCGTTTTATTTATTGACCAATTTCGGCCTTGTAGTCGGCACTCGAAAGGAGATTGTCTAACTCAGCCGCATCGCTAACTGATACTTTTATAATCCATCCTTTTCCGTATGGGTCTTCGTTCACAAGTTCGGGAGCATCCTCAAGTTCGGGATTCACTTCAAGAACTTCGCCTGTAACCGGCATCACTAAGTCAGATACAGTTTTAACTGCTTCTATACTGCCAAATACTTCGCCTGCTTCAACAACTTCTCCTTCGCTATCCACGTCAACGAATACTATTTCGCCAAGTTCGCTCTGAGCAAATTCAGAAATTCCTATATAAGCAACATCGCCTTCAACTCTAATCCATTCATGGTCTTTTGAATACTTTAAATTTTCTGGGAAATTCATAGAATAAAAATTTTAATTTATGGTTTATTTCTTTTCGTAAAAGTAATATTATTATTTTATGTTTCAAAATCTTTAGCTTCCAATCCTCACCAACATGAAGGAAATTATAAAGCCAAGCAAAAAGCCTCCTACAACCTGAGTAAGTGTGTGCCTTTTGAGAACTAGGCGTGAAGTACCCACCATGCCACTAATAATAAACAGAGCAATAAATAGTTGGTAGGGGTTTGATTGTTCAATAAAATAGCTCACCGACATCACTCCGCCCAATAGACCTCCCACGCCAAACATGTGGGCACTTATTTTCCACCAAATGGTGATGAAGAGAGCTATTAATATTACCACAATAGATGATGATGCCAACATCAAAAACCATGCGGGCATACCCATTCGATAATAATATAATATCATAAGTGAGTATGATATCAGAACAATAATATATGGTATAAACCTTTCGCGACGTATTTTTAGTGATAAGTCGGAAATTAATTTCATTTTATATGATACGTATATAAATAGTGCCGGAACAGCAAATGAAAAAACAGCCACAGGTGTCATTATGCGCCAGTATTGATGACTAAATGTATATTGAAAATGAGTATATACAAAAAGCAGCATGATGCTGTATATTGGCATAAGCAGTGGTTGGAAAACAGATGATATAAATCGTGAAAGTTGTCGCATTGTCTTAAAATCTTATTGGAAAAGACAAAGTTAGATTTTTTTTCTCAAACGAGCTACCGGAATATTCAATTGTTCTCTGTATTTTGCCACAGTGCGTCGGGCTATCACATATCCTTTCTCTTTCAAAATGGTGGTTAGCCTCTCATCCGTAAGTGGTTTTTGCGTATCTTCGTTCTCTATTACTTCTGCTAAGATTATTTTTATTTCATGCGAAGACACATCTTCTCCCGATTCGCTTTGCATAGCCTCGGTAAAGAAAAACTTAAGTGGATAGATGCCGCCGTTTGTTTGCACATATTTGCTGCTGCTTACTCTTGATATTGTGGATATGTCAAATCCGGTTATTTCTGCAATATCTTTAAGTATCATTGGTTTCAGCATTGTTTCATCTTCAGAAATAAAAAAGTCATACTGAAACCCAATTATTGCCTCCATTGTTCTGCGCATTGTATTTTGTCGTTGCTTCACTGCATCAATAAACAATCTGGCCGAATCCACTTTTTGCTTCATAAACATAAGAGCATGTTTGTCGTCAGCCTTCATGCTTTTTTTGTTTTGTGTGTATCCTTGCATCATTTCCGAGAAATTTCGGCTTATTCTTAGCTCTGGTATGTTTTTGTTATTGAGATGCAACGATATCTCACCGTTATATGTCTCCACTATAAAATCGGGTGTGATATTGCTCATAAGAGTAGCCATGGCATCACCAAAAACATTGCCCGGTTTGGGGTTTAGAGATGTAATTTCGTCAATAGCATCTCGCAATTCGTCCTTGCTCACCATAAGCAGGCGCAGCATTTTTTCATAATGTTTTTTTGAGAACTCCTCAAAATAGTCTGTAATAATAGTTTTAGCCAGTTGGTTCTTTGGGCTGTCATTGTTGCGCTCAAGCTGCAATAGCAGACAGTGCTGCAAATCTAATGCACCCACGCCGGCAGGGTCAAGATCCTGAATTATTTTTAAAATTTCGTCCAGCTTTTCAACGCTCACATCTATGTTTTGCTGAAACAACAAATCATTTGATATTGCCTCAAGACTTCTGTTTAGATAACCGCTCTCGTCCAGATTGCCAATAATATACTCCGCAATCTTATGATCATCATCATTAAGTTCTCTAAGCACTATTTGTTCCATAAGGAAATTGTTCAGGCTGGTATCGCTTGCAAAAGTGGCTTCAATGTAATCAGGCTCATTTCTATATTCCCACCTTTTTATTTGATATTGAGGTATGTCATCTTCCGAAAGGTAATCACCCATCATCAGCTCATCCTGAGTGATATCATCTTGTTCATTGGTGCCTAAATCATCTTTTTCAAAAGTAGTGTCACTCTCATCAAGTGCCGGATTATCTTCCAACTCTTGCTTAATCTTGTCTTCCAGCTCCACAGAGTTCAACTCAATCAGTTTTATCACCTGCATCTGTATGGGCGACAAACGTTGTGTCTGCTTAAGCTCTTGATGTTGTCTAAGTGCCATTGTTTTTAAGATTAGTTCGATTAATTCAAAAACAAAGATAATTAATTTCTGTAAATGCGCATTGCAATAATTATACCAATCTCATAGTTTCCACTTTACATTGTGAGTCAACACGTCGTGCAAATAAGTTTTCCATGTTACATGATGACTAAACAATATCATATTTAATATTAGTATAATGGAATACAAAAACAAAACTCGATAAAGCAAAGATTTATATCCTTGTCTTATATCGAGTTTCATAAAAAAGAATGAAGAATCCGTATAGTTTACTTTCTACATTGACAATAACTAATAGAGGAGATTGTCTGCCATTGCTCAACTGAGATACACCAAATTTTCTAATCATTCATTTCAGACAATATGATGAGCCAGGCAAGACAATCTCTTTATTAATATGTAGAGTATTACAAGCTTAGAAGCTATATCCAATACCTACATTTACTGTTTGCGTACGCATTTTTGCATCGTCTTTAAATGCATCAAGCTGGTTGATGAAACCAAACTGGTATCCTGCATTTATTTGTAATCCGTTGTTGAACTCGTATCCCAAAAGGAATCCCAAACCAAAGTCCCAGCGTGTCATTGGTGTCTCGCCATCAACTTTTTTGTATAAGTCGACGTCTGCATCTTTAAAACGAGCATCAAATCCTAACCCCACATATGGTCCAAATCCACCATATACTCTACCCATAAAGTTTTCTGATTGTGCTAAAGCATACACCGGTAGTTGCATACCCCATTGTTTGAAGGTGTCTTTGTCACCGTCTTCTTCCATTTTATTGTTTTTGTAGAAGAATGATAGTTCAGGCTGGATGGCAAAGTTCTCGTGCAAATCAATTTTCATAAAGCCACCCACGCTTGGGCCTACTCTCATTGTGCTTTTAGCATCATCCATGTCCTTCAACAAAAAGTTCGAGATATTCATATCTGCTTTCACACCATATTTAATAGGTGTCTGAGCATTCACGCTAATCATTCCTACTGTAAGGAATACTGATAAAATTGTAAATAATGTTTTTTTCATTTTCTAAAATTTTTATTGTTGTTAATTCTATTATTTCGTTTTTTGATATTGCAAAGATATGGGGTAGGAGTGCTGTTTGTTTATGAAAATAGGCCGAGACGGCAAAAAGCGAGGTTGAAACGACATATGGCGCTACCGAACTTATATTGTTGGGAAACATCGCTTCTGCTTGCTTTGCTGCTTATGCATAAAAAGTTAGTGATTATTGATGCAAATTAATTTGGGTATGTAAATAATGCAGTTCGGTAGCTTAATATGCAGGTTGGGCAATTGCACCTATTATTGTAAAGTATGAAAGATTATATTTGTGGCGTTTCAATATGAAATCTACAACAAATAAAGAGATTGTTTTTGCAATATTAGATTGCTCATCAATTCGTTAAAAGAGGATCTTACCTTAATCTTTATCATTGGGAAGCACAAATGATGATTCTTGAGCATAGACAATCTCTTTTTGTAAGTATTAATTTGATTATTTTTGTTGGATAATCCATAAAATAAAATATGACTAATAAAAAAAGCTTGTATCGTATTAAAGATAGAAGTATCAATGAGTTTCCATATAATAGGAAAACAGCTTTTAGAGCAGCTATTTCTCTTAGTTTGACTATGGCATTCATAATAATGTTGGCTCTAGCTTATGTCTCTTTAGATAAAAACAGCAATATCTCATTTTCTGATTTTTTTTCTATAAAATTACTTGTAAATTTTATTTTCAATATAGCATTTGTTTACTATCTCTTTATTTTTCAATTTAATATAGTTAGAGAGTTTACTATTAATAATAAACGATTTTATACTATTATATTCTATATATTTCTTTTAGCCATCGTTATAATAATTAGTCCTATAATATCACGGTTTCAATGGAGATTGTTTTTTTCAGATGCACCTGATAGTTTTTTTATTGCCATTCATTTAGTAAGGGATTTAATAGTTCTTTTATTTTCCTTTCTTTATACATCGCTTATTGTATTATTAAATAAAAATCAAGAGAAAGTTCTAGAAAATAAAAACTTGGAGATTGAAAGCTTACAGAATAGATATAATATGTTGAAAAACCAGGTTGATCCACACTTTTTGTTTAATTCTCTCAATACCTTAAATGGATTGATTGGATATGATGCAAAACTGGCAAAAGAGTATGTCAACCAGTTATCTAAGATGTTTAGATATACTATGCAAGAGAATCGAGTGGTGATGTTAAATGAAGAGTTGAAATTTATTGAGTCGTATATATATATGATGAAAATGAGGTATGGTGATTCTTTAAGTATCAATATCAAAATAGACTCTATGTATCTAACCCATTATATCTTGCCATTTGGATTGCAAATATTAATTGAGAATGCAGTAAAACATAATGTTATTTCTCAAAAACAACCACTTGTAGTGTCAATTGCCACAACTGACAGTGAAACCATCTTAGTGGAAAATAATATTCAACCGAAAAGGGATAAATCAAAATCTAATGGGTTGGGATTAGCTAATCTAAATGAAAGATATTGGCTTATGTTTGATAAATCTATTTCAATAAAACATGACGCTGAAAAGTTTTTTGTGGAGATTCCTCTTATTAAGAATATAGATAATAAATAGAATTATTATGATAACAGCAGTAATAGTTGAGGATGAGTTTTTTGCAGCTCAAAACTTGCAAAGAATGATTGAGGATATTAATCGTAATATCAGTATTGTGAGTGTGTTGCAGAGTGTAGAAGAAAGTCTGGTGTGGTTTAATCAAAACAAACATCCTGATATCGTATTTATGGATATACACTTGGCTGACGGAAACTCATTTGAGATATTTGAGATGATTAGAATTAACTCCAGTGTTATTTTTACAACGGCATATGATGAATATGCTCTAAAGGCTTTTGAAGTTAACAGTGTAGATTATTTGCTAAAGCCAATTGAGTCGGAAAATTTAGAGAGAGCGTTAAAAAAAGCGTCGCGCACTTCGGGAGCTCAGTCATTGAATTCTGAATATATTATGAACCTTATAAAATCATTTAAAAAAGAAGATAGTTCATTTAAGAATGCTTTTCTAATACCTTATAAAGATAAATTGATCCCGGTGTCGGTGGATAATATAGCCTATGTGCTTTCAGAATTTAAAATGGCAAAGATATTTTGTTTTAATGGACAAAAGTATGTGTTAGATATGTCGTTAGATAAAATGATGCAAAGCCTTAATCCAAATAAGTTTTATAGAGTGAATCGGCAATACATTGTGGCACATAGTGCTGTTAAAGATATGTCAGTGTGGTTTCAGGGCAAACTTGCCATTAATTTATGTGTGCCCACCGAAGAAAGAATTATTATCAGCCGTGTCAAAAGTGGTGAGTTTAAAGATTGGTTCTTAGATAATTCGGAATAAAGTCTTGGTTTTATATGTTGCTTAACTAACCTCTAAATAAATCTAGGTACCTGTTTTTGATAGTTGAGTAACTATAAATATAACTTGAGTCATTTTAATATTTTCAATAAACATCATAAACTATACTTTTGGTTTTGATTTAATAAAAATGTATATGAATGATTCAAGTATCGACAAACAAAGAACTTTGGCTAGAAGCTTCACTCTTACAGGTAAGGGGTTGCATACAGGATTATTGTCAACAATAACTTTTAATCCGGCTAAAGAAAATACGGGTTACAGAATAAGAAGAGTGGATTTACCTGATAAGCCAATTATTGATGCTTATGCAGAGAATGTGGTGAGTACTAACCGAGGAACGGTGCTTTCTGTTAATGGAGTGCAGGTAGGTACGGTTGAGCATGCGCTGGCTGCTTTGTATGCCAATGGAATTGATAATTGTTTGATAGATGTGGATGCTCCTGAGTTTCCAATATTAGATGGCAGTTCAATAGAATATGTAAATAAAATATTAGATGTAGGCATAGTAGAGCAAACAGCGGTGCGTGAGTATTACACTCCTGAAACTGCAATTGAGTTTTATGATGAGGTTTCTGGTTCCCGCATGTTGTTATCTCCCTCAGACAAATTAAGCATACATACTCAAATTTCTTTTGACTCTGTTGTATTGGATGTGCAGAGTGCCAATTTAGAGGATATTTCTGAGTTTAATGAGAAATTCTCGATGTGTAGAACTTTTGTGTTTGTAAAAGAAATAGAAGCTCTTTTAAAGCATGGATTGATAAAAGGTGGCGATTTGGATAATGCTATTGTAATATATGATAATCCTATTCCACAATCGAATTTAAATCAAATTTCTGATATCATGAAGGTGAAACGACATGATGCTGATAAATTGGGATATGTAATGAATAAAGATCTGATATATCGAAATGAGCCTGCCCGTCATAAAGTGTTAGATATATTGGGAGATATATCATTGGTCGGCAAGTTTATTAAGGGAACAATCATTTCTGTTCGCCCTGGGCATAAAGTAAATAATATGTTTGCAAGAGCAATAGTTGAGGACATGAGAAGTGCTTCAAAAACAGAATGTTCATTGTTAAATATGGAGGCTGTGTGAAATGAATACACTATATAAAAGAGCTAAGTTGCGGATATCAAGTAGCTTAATGTTTGTTAGGCCTGAGTATATTTATCTTGTTGGGAATATTATAGTTGCATTGGGTTTTGTTTTAGCGGCTTATGTAAATAGATATTGGCTTTTTCTGAGTGTTTTAGCATATGCAGTAAATAGGCTTGGTGTGTATTTAGATGATTACCTTTTGTGTGTTGGCGATGATGACAAAATGTGGCACAAACTAGTATCGAAGTTTATTTTGGATGGGTTAGGAGTCTCTATATTAGCTTTAGGTTTTATGGTTTATGTAGGGACTCCTGCCTTTCTATTTGTGGTGATGTTGTTTATGCTATACTCATGGAAAGTGGTGATAGCTTTGTTGCGATATAAAATAGATGAGAATTATTTCGTTGATTTTGTTTTAATTGATAATTCTCAAGTCAATTTTCTAATAATGCTTATGATTGTGATGGAGTATTTTATTCCATGGTCGATTGCGTATTCATCAATATTTTTGATAGCTCTTTTGTTAGTTACAAATATTATAAATATGAAAAAACTATTTGTTGTTGCAAAAGAAAGAGATAGTGATGAAAGAGCCACTAGTATCCGTGCAAATTATATAAAAATAATAGATAGTTTTTTCAGGAGAAATATTTAAATATATGATAAACATGTTTAAGTATTTCTCCTTTCAAACTACCTCAACGAGATCTTTTGAATCTCTTTGTTGAAATCTTCGTCATTAATTAGCTCCTCTAATGTTATGTGCATACGCCATCTCCAATAGTGTCTGGGATTTGATGGAATATTTATTCTTTCATCTGCAGGATTAGTATTGGATAGGTGTGCCGAAACAGACATCCAGTCTTGCAGTGGCAAAACAACCCACATTGAGGATGATTGTATGTGCAGCTGCATTATTTCCTTGCAAATCTGTGGCGTACAATCATGTGGTGCCTCACCTCTGTGGTTGAGGATGTTGTTGTAATAGTTTTGAGTAGCGTCTCTGTTTTCTTTCCACCATAGGCGTATTGGCGACATGTCATGTGTGGAAGTTGTGGATACAGACAGGTATGGAAGTTTACCCAAATTAGAAAATGCTGTGTTGTATTCTTTAGGCATTCGCTGAATCTCTAG
>CAZHWC010000001.1:51270-61567 GCA_964535975.1 uncultured Proteiniphilum sp.
CGTGGATGAAAGCGTTTGTCATTTGTTCTGTCTCTTACAAATAACACTTCGTTGCAAAGCGCATACAACCCATCTCTGATTTTCTCACTCTTTTCATCACTATAATTCAAGAACAGTTGTTGAATTTTTCTTTGTGTGTCAACCTCTTCTTTTAGATTGAATAGTTGATCTTCTTTCTCATTTAAATAATTCTCTATAACTTCTTCGGTATATTCTCCAAATAAATTGTTTAGGAATGATTGGTGAATGAATGGTTTTGTCATTCTCTGTTCATCAAATGCAATTCCTGCCATTCGCAGCTCTTCTGCATGATATGGCATTGCGGGGCTGAAGTGTCCCAGCAGGCCTTGCACAGAATGCAGAGGGATTTCCCAAATTCTAAAAAAACCAAGAATATGATCTATTCTGTATGCATCAAAATAGTCTTCCATCTTTTGAAAGCGATTTCGCCACCAGTTGTAGTTTTCCGATTCCATCACCTTCCAATTGTATGTGGGGAAGCCCCAATTTTGCCCGAACACTGAAAAGTCATCCGGTGGTGCTCCGGTTTGTGTATCTAAATTGAAAAGATGTGGTGCAGTCCATGCTTCTATGCTGTCTCTGTTTATTCCAATTGGTATATCGCCCTTTAGGGACACTCCCTTTGAATGAGCATATGCGGTTGTTTCTTTTAGTTGTTTATCTAAAAGAAATTGCACAAAGCAATAGTAGTTAAAACTGCTTTTGGCAGTGGGGTTATTCTTGAGAAGCTGTTTAATTTTAGATTCATTGTACGTTGCATTCTCTCGCCAATTTGGGAAGTGTGCTGTATTATGTTTATCTCTTAAATAGCAGAAAACTGAATAAGGAAAAAGCCATGACTTATTGTTGACATAAAAATCCTTGAACTCTTTACTGCTAATTGTGTCGTTTCCTTGTTCTACAAAAAGCTGTTTTGTGTATCTTCTTTTTAAATCATATACTCTTTTATAGTCAAGGAATTGAAGTTGATTAAGCTCTTCTGCTTCCTGTTCAAATTGTTTGAGCATTAACTTATCCTTAATAGGAAATTGGCTCAATCCTAAGTATATAGGGTGAAGTGCATAACTTGAAATAGCATTGTATGGATAGGAGTCTGTCCATGTTCCTGTAGTTGTGGTGTCGTTAATTGGAAGTATTTGTATCATTTGCTGATTGGTCAGTGATACCCAGTCAACCATCTTCTTTAGGTCGTAAAAGTCTCCGATGCCGAAGCTGTCATTGCTGCGTAATGAGAATACAGGTATTGCAGTGCCGCTCCCTTTAAAATGGAATGATTCGTAGTTGAACTGCATAGCCATTTCCACTTGCACAAGATTTGTTTGATCTTTATTTTCAATTTGCAACATTCTGTTTTCGCCATATTCCCAATATATTGCTTCTTTTGTACGTGAATCTACTATCACAAACTTATACTCTGTTTCGTCTTGCAAGTTCTTAGTGTTGATTATAACTTGCCATACTGCATCACCAATGTTATTAAGAGGAATTGCTTTTTGCAAATCCCAATTGCCTAAATAGTTGCTCTTTCCCGAGAGTACCAGGTGTTGACCACTCTTAGCATATGGACAGATTATATTTAGTACTAAACTATTATTGAAGTATCGTGGAGCTGCACTGTTGGTTTTGTGAGCAAATATACTTTTGCTAAATGCCGCAGTGTATAGATAGTTGTGAAAGGGTTCGTCTTTCCAGTAGTCGTTTACAGAATAGTCTTTTGATTTTGTAATGTGTATCCTTCGATGCTCTCCCCATTCTGTTCGTGAAATGATGCTGTGTTCTTTAATGAAGTAGAAATACTGAAGTGCGCCTACGGTTTGAGTGCTTATTGTTAATGTCCAGTTTTTATTATTGTAGTTTAATTTTTGTGCTTTGCTAATATCCATATTGCCAAGTTCGGGAATAGAGCCACAGATGAATATCTCTTCGCCAAAATTTGTGTTGTAGTTTATGTTAAACTTGATTTTGCTCATAGTAGTATATGTTTAAGTTGTTATATGGTTAAAAAAATAAGTGACAACACAACGACTGTGCCCGTCTTTGTTGTTGCCACTTATTGTATATAATGTTTTTAGTGTATGTTTTGTTTATTCCTTTTCTCTATAAGAATAAGAGAATTATTAGCTGTGCTGTAATTACTCTTAAAAACATTGTGAGTGGATAAACAGTTGCATAACTAACCGCCGGAATATCATTCCCTGCTAATTGATTGGCATAAGATAGGGCAGGAGGGTCTGTCATACTTCCTGCAATCAATCCCATAAGAGTGAAATAGTTTATTTTGAAAATTTTTCTTCCTATAGTTCCTATAACCAACAGAGGCACCACAGTAATAATAAATCCGTATCCAATCCAAACATATCCTCCGTTCATAATAGTCTCCACAAATCCGTTACCCGCACTAAGTCCCACACAGGCAAGGAAGAGAGCAATACCAACTTCTCTTAGCATCAGGTTTGCACTCATTGTGGTGTATGTAACAAATCCATATTTGGGTCCAAATTTGCTAATTAGGATTGCAACAATGAGTGGGCCTCCGGCCAATCCCAGTTTTACCGGTTGAGGTATTCCTGGGAATGCAAATGGAATGCTTCCAACTAATACTCCCAATGCTATGCCAATGAATATGAATACCAGATTGGGTTCGTGTAGTCTCTTTAGAGAGTTTCCTAAAAACTTCTCTACATTTTTAATTGATTCCTCTGTACCTACAACTGTTACTCGGTCACCTAGCTGTAGTTGCAATCTTGGGTCAGCTATCAAGTCAACACCGGCACGGTTTACTCGTGTGATGTTTATATCAAACATCTTTCTGAGCTTTAGTGAACCTATAGCCTTGCCATTTATTTCTGATTTTGTTACATTTATTCTTCTGGATATAAGTGTTTCGTTAAGTTCGCTCCACTCTTTTCTATCCATATCAATTTTTTCTCCAATAAGAGCCTCTATGGTTTCAATGTTCTGAAGGTTTGTAACTACTAGAACTTTGTCGCCCTCGCTAAGGACTGTATCGGGTTGTGGCACCACCAGAGAGTTGTCGTTTATATTTAATAGTCGTGAGAATACAAAATCCTTGTCAATAAGGCTTTTAATCTCATATATTTGTTTATCAAATATTGCAGGATTTTTTACTACTAAAGAAAACATATGTGCTTCTGTCATTTTTGAAGCACTTCCGGTGTCAAGCTGTTTAGTTTCTCTGTCAATATTTATTCTAAAAATAAATCGATATAGAATTAAACATGTAATGATACCTACAACTCCAAGCGGGTATGCTACAGCATATCCCATTGCTATGGATGGGTCGTGAGAACCTGTAGCATCAAAGTATGTTTGTTGTGCAGCTCCAAGTCCAGGAGTATTTGTTACAGCACCCGAAAGGATACCTACCATTGTGGAAATTGGCAGTCCGGTCACGGCGTGTATTATGTATGTGGTGGTTACACCCAAAAGTACAACTCCTGCTGCAAGCATGTTTAGTGTGATTCCACCCTCTTTGAAAGAGGCAAAAAAGCTTGGCCCAACTTGCATACCAATAGAATAGATAAATAGTATGAGACCAAATTCTTTAATAAAGTGAAGAATGTGTTCGTCAATTCCCAGTCCAAAGTGTCCAAAGAATATGCCGACAAATAAAATCCATGTAATTCCTAATGAGATGCCGAAAATCTTTATTCTTCCTAGCAATATACCCATTGAAATTACCAACGCAAGAACAAAGATTGCATGTGCAACCCCTGTTCCAAATAACAGTTCGTTAATCCAATTCATAAAAAAGTGAGTATTTCTATCAAAAAATTTGTAGCTGCAAAGTTACTGAAATTAAGTGTAGAAGCCAAAATGCTTTTCTTTTAGGTGATTGTTTGGTTTATTTTCTACATACCACCGACACCCAATTGTCTTTATCTGTATAATGGTCGAAAACAAGTTCGTTTTCCATACACTTTTCAGAGATTAAAGGTATATCTTGTTGGTAAAAGCCGCTCATAATTAATTTGCCTCCTGCGTTTAGTACATCAGAATATGCAGGAATGTCTTCTAATAGTATATTCCTATTGATGTTTGCTAATATAACATCGTATTTTTTGTCACCTAACAGGGCTGCATCTCCAAGTAGTACTTCAATATTGTTGATGTTGTTAAGACCTATGTTTTCTATAGCATTGTTGTATGCCCATTCGTCAATGTCTATTGCTGTAATGTTTTTGGAGCCACGCATTGATGCCAAAATTGCCAAAATTGCAGTTCCGCATCCCATGTCCAATACGTCTTTGTCAGCTAGGTTTAGCTTAAGAATTTCTGAAATCATTAAACCTGTAGTCTGGTGATGTCCTGTTCCAAATGACATTTTGGGGTCAATTTGTATTTGGTAATCATACTTTTCCTTTTCCTCCGGTTTGTTGAATGAGCTATATATAATGCACTTGTCCTCAAATGTTATGGGTTTGAAAAAGTTCTTTTCCCATTCCTCATTCCAGTTTTTATCTTCAATTGCTTTAAACGAATATGTAATTGTTGCGTCAAAAGGGAAGATTTCAATTATTTTGTCGATTATCATTGTTGAGAATTTTTCTCCTGTGATATATGCCAAAAGATTTTCTTCTGATTGAACGAAACTTTCAAATCCAACTTCAGAAAGGTTGGCCGAAAGGATGTCATAAAGATCCTCTGAGTGAGGGGTGCTATTAAAAATAACTTCTATGTATCTCATTTTATTCTATTGAAAAATTTTGATACAAAAGTAGTTCTTTTTTATAATCCTCAATTTCTAAAAAATCATTTAATATGTGATTGAATTGTTTAGTATTGTTAGAAAATGTCAGTTTATTGAAAATTGAAATAATAGATTACACTATTTGTCTTACTTTTACGATATAAAATAGAGCATAATGAAGAAATTTATAAATATATTAATCAGTTTTTTGATATTGACCTTTACTCTGCATGCACAGGTTAGTACTGTAGAGTCTCTTATTAGTGAGGGTGTTAAGTTGCATGATTCGTTAGAGTATAAACTTGCAATTGAGAAGTTTGAGAGCGCTTTAAAGCTTAATCCAAAATCTACTCTTGCTCTTTATGAGTTGTCTCTCTCTTATCTGGAGCTTAAAGATTTTGAAAATGCTGCAAAATATAGCACAAAAGTGATTAATGCAAATGACCATTCATTACTTATTGGAGCGTATGCTGTGAAAAGTGAAGCTTTGGAAGGTCTGGATAAAATTGATGATGCAATTGTCTTATTGCAAGAAGGTTTGGATAAAATTGGAGAATCATATTTGTTGCATTTCAATTTAGCTTTGAACTATTATAAAAAAAATGATATTGATAAGACGCTTGAACATGTAAATAGGGCTATCGAAATTGATAAGACCTTCAGTGGAGCATTTTTATTGTCTGCTTATGCTCAGCGTGACAAGGGTCTGTGGATACGTTGTATATATTCATTTCAGATGTTTTTGTTGTTGGAGCCGGACTCAAAGAGAGCACGAAGTGCTTTTGAGGAGATGTTGGAAGCTATGACTATAGTCACTCCCTCAAGTGAAAAGCCTGTTCAGAGATCTTTTATTCAAATGCAGATGAATAAAAACAAGGCTGAAAATCTGTCATCTCTGCCAATAGATCCTTTCCCTACAGATGATTTGGGAGACAGGGTATTGATTCACAATAAGATTAAACAAACGCTGGATTCTTTGAGAGGAGATTCAACCGATCTTGATTTGTTTGTAGCTTTCAAGGAGGTGAACAGAACTATTTTGGAGGGATTGACAAGTGATGGAGGAGAAGAGGTTGCACCCGATAATTTTTGGTCTTTCAAATATCCATTCTTTAAGAGCATCCTCAATTCGGATTATTATGATACGTTTTGCCGATATATCAGCGTTTCATACTTGCCCGAATCTCTAAAATGGTGGGAGGAGAATCAGGAAGAGGCTAAAAGCTTTATCAACTGGTTTGAAAAGGGATAAGATAATAGTGGTATATAAAAAAATACTATCTTTGTAGTTCATCTTCAAACCTTTTATGGAAAAAATTAAAGAAGAACAATTATTAGAAGAGTTGCGAAAGCCATCAACACAGAAGAAGGCTTTCGCAACTCTTGTGTCTGAATATAGTGAACGAATATATTGGCAGATACGAAAAATGGTGTTGTCGCATGATGATGCTAATGATATTTTGCAAGATGTCTTTATTAAGGCATGGATGAATATTGATAACTTTAGAGGTGAATCTAAGCTAAGCACATGGTTGTACAGAATTGCAATTAATGAGAGCATAACGTTTATTAATAAAAAACGAAATCAAAATAATATCTCTGTTGATGATGATGATTCTTTTCTTCTTAATACTTTGGAGGGAGATGAATTCTTTGACGGTGATAATGCTCAAAAGCTATTACAACATGCAGTATTGACATTGCCTGAGAAACAAAAACTGGTATTTCAAATGAAATATTTTGAAGAAATGAAGTATGAAGATATATCTGAAATATTGGGGACGTCAGTAGGAGCTCTTAAAGCTTCTTTTCATCATGCGGTTAAAAAGATAGAAAAATTTTTAACAGATTCCAATTAAACCTTTAGATGCACTGTATGTCTATCTTACATAAGAAGCACAAACATTTTACTAGTATGAAGTCAGATATAAATAAACTAAGCGATATAGATTACCAAAATCCCTTTACTGTGCCTGAGGGTTATTTCGAAGGTCTTACAGAAAAGGTGATGGGTAACTTGCCTAAAAAGAAAGTGGAAGCACCTATCACGATTTCTATGTGGTCAAGGGTAAAGCCATGGTTTTATATGGCGGGTATGTTTGTTGGGATTTTCTTTTTTATTCAATTGCTTCTCAAAAGTACTTCTGCTGATAATTATACTGCAAGTTCCAATAAGTATTGGTTTGAAGTTCAGGTTTCAGAAGATGAATTCTTTGATTATTTAGAAGATCAGTTGATTAATGATGGATATTACGATTACATGTATAATCAGGTAGCTTTTTAATTTTAGTTTTTAATATTCGAATAGTCAAATATAAGTTATGAAGAAGAATTATTTACTTTTAGGTTTTACGGTTTTTATATTCTTTTCAATGTTTTCTAATTCAATATATGCTCAGTCTAAAAAAATGGATATAGCAGAATATGAGAAAAGAAAAATAGAATATATTACTAAAGAGGCAGGATTGACAGAAGAGGAGGCTGCTAAATTTTTTCCGGTATTTAATGAGTTGAATCAGAAGAAATTTGCTTTACATAGAGGTCATCGTGAGATTGTGGAGAAAATAAAAAGTGGTAAAGACTCAATATCCGATGAAGAATATCGTAAGATGTTAGAAAAAGATGCAGATGTGAAACTGAAAGAGGCTGAATTGGATAAAGAGTATTCAGAAAAGTTGGAAAAGGTTTTATCAGCTGCAAAAATATATAAAGCTCAGCAGGCAGAGAGGAAGTTTATGCAAATAGAGCTTCAGAAGTATAGAAAAGGAAACTAGTATAACAATTAGTATAAAAACAACCCCACAGTTCAATTGAGATGTGGGGTTATTTTTTTATACTAAACCTTATAAATGTATTATGGTTGTTTTCCTATATAAGCAAGAATTCCTCCATCTACATATAAAGTGTGGCCATTTACAAAGTTAGATGCATCCGAGGCAAGGAACACTGCCGGTCCTTCCAAATCTTCAGGATTTCCCCAACGTCCTGCCGGAGTTTTAGAAATAATAAACGAATCGAAAGGATGTGGTGAGCCATCTGCTTGCTTTTCGCGAAGTGGTGCAGTTTGTGGTGTTGCAATATATCCAGGGCCAATTGCATTACATTGTATGTTATGACCTCCATATTCTGAGCAAATATTTTTGGTAAGCATCTTCAGTCCACCTTTTGCAGCAGCATAAGCCGAAACTGTTTCTCTTCCAAGTTCACTCATCATAGAAGCAATATTGATAATTTTGCCGTGACCTTTTTTTATCATTGCAGGAATCACTGCTTTTGATACGATGAATGGTCCGATAAGGTCTATATCAACTACCTGGCGAAAGTCTTCAACACTCATTTCATGCATTGGTATACGCTTGATAATTCCTGCATTATTTACCAGTATATCTATAACGCCAACTTCTTCTTCAATCTGAGCTACCATTTTTTGTACGGCAGCTTCATCGGTTACATCGCATATATATCCATAAACATCAATGCCTTCTGCTTTAAAATCTGCAATTCCTTTGTCAATATTGTCTTTGCTGCGACCATTGATTGCAATTTTTGCACCTGCTTTTGCTAGAGCCTTAGCCATGGCGAATCCTATTCCATAGGACCCGCCGGTAACTAATGCCACTTTACCATCTAATCTAAAATTTACCATGTTATGTTGTTTCTATCTCTTTTATTACAAATATTACTTCAACTCAGTGATTTTTGAGAAATCCTGATCTCCATAGTCTAGGTTTTCACCAGCCATTCCCCATATGAAGGTGTAATTTGATGTGCCTGCTCCTGAGTGGATTGACCATTCGGGTGAAAGAACTGCTTGTTCGTTGTGCATCCAAATATGACGAGTTTCTTCTACTTCTCCCATAAAGTGACATACTGCCTGGTCTGCCGGAACTTCAAAATAGAAATATGCTTCCATACGACGAGAGTGTACGTGTGCAGGCATGGTGTTCCAAACACTACCGGGAGCCAATTCGGTCATACCCATTTGCAACTGACATGTTTCTAATACCTGATTAACAATCATCTTGTTAATGTTGCGGTGATTTGAAGTCTCTAATGAGCCCATTTCTGCAACTTCAGCATCTGCTTTTGTAATCTTTTTGTCGGGATAGTTGCGGTGTGCGCTTGCCGAGTTAAAGTAGAATTTAGCAGGATTGTTTTTATCTTTGCTTTCGAAATATACTTCTCTGTCGCCTGATCCTAAGTAAAGGGCTTCTTTATAGTCTAATTCGTAT
The DNA here is from genome assembly GCA_964535975.1 of uncultured Proteiniphilum sp. Taxonomy (GTDB): domain Bacteria; phylum Bacteroidota; class Bacteroidia; order Bacteroidales; family Dysgonomonadaceae; genus Petrimonas. Next base: position 60,235 of record CAZHWC010000001.1, read on the forward strand.
GTCTCGTTTCCAACTTTCACGATTCCGGGACCGCCTACGTTGAAGGTTCCAAACTCGCGTCTCATTAAAAATACCGGTTGCTTTAGTGGTTCTATTGCCTCAAGATGAAGTACTTCATTAACCGGCATTGCACCTCCCACAATCATTCTGTCATACATTGAGTATACCATGTTTACTTCATCTGCAGCAAAAACTGTTTTAATTAGGAAGTCATTTCTCAATCTTTCTGTAGTGTAGTTCTTAGCATCCGTTGGATTTGTTGCATAACGGAGTTCGTAATTAGTTTTCATTTTGTTGTTTTTTATGTTGATTAATAATTAAATTCGATAAAGTACAAATATAACTATTTTATTTCAATTGTGGATGTGCACAAACTTTAAACTTTTTTAAACGTATCTTATTATTAAAGATTTACACGTAATCCACCAAATACTGTTACGCCTGGCATTGGAAATCCAAGATTTATCTCATATTTTTGGTCTAACAGGTTTTCACCTTTTGCAAAAATACTAATGTGTTTATTAAGTTTGTAGCTTACGCGTGCATTCCATAATACAAAATTCTCCTTTATTACTTCAGGCTTCACTGTTGTATATAGCTTAGCGATGTATTGTACTCCACTTCCTATTTGCCACTTCTTAATATTGTATGATCCGCTTACATATAGCTTATGCTCGGGAGATGCCACAATTTTATGTTTCATGTGCAGATAGCTATAATTTGAACTAAATCTGAGGTTTGGCAACGCTTGATATGTTGCGCTTACTTCAACACCTTTATTTTCAATTTCTCCGGTGTTAACATTCAATGGTTTGCCGTTTACCGTAGTTGTTTGTATCATGTTGTCTCCTTTTATAAAAAAAAGATTCAATCCAAGACTTATCTTGTCATCAGCCAGTGATTGCAACATAGATATCTCATAGTTCATTGATTTTTCAGGAAGCAACTCTGAGTTTCTTGGTGGAAACATGTACATTTCACGAATTGTTGGATTGCGGAAACCTTTACTTACAATTGCTTTGACTGTAGTGCTGGCTGTAGGAATATAGCTAATACCAAATTGGGGAATCCATTCCGCACCATTTTTTTCGTGATAGTCCAAACGCACTCCTGCATTTAGTGTTAGTCTGTTATTGAAAATGCTTTGTTGAGTATTCACAAATCCTGCAACGCTGTTGATATGAATATTAGCCAATGTTGTATCTGGTTTGGATGTCTCCACAAACGTATTGTAAGCTTTCCCGCCAAAACTTTGGTAATCAAATCCTGCTGTTGTTTTATTCCCCTCAAAAAGATTATATGATTGATTTAATGAAACTCCAATCATGTCATC
>CAZHWC010000001.1:61667-69833 GCA_964535975.1 uncultured Proteiniphilum sp.
TTACAACGGTAATGCTCATCGGAATATTTTTTAAATTCACACTTGGCATTGACCCGGTTACAACTATTTCGTTTAATTTTATTGAGTCATTAACCGGAAGTGAGTTTATTACTTTTGATTCGCTTTTATTGGCAAACAAAAAAGAGCTAAAAGCGAAGGTTAGTATAGTTGCTGTTGATTTTATAAAATCCATGGAAACTTAAAACAATTTTCGTTATATAGTGAGTAATCTGCCTGGCCATTAACTGCAAAGGTTTTTATTGTTTTTGCACCCTCTAATAATTCAATGGCGTATTTAACTGTTGCTCCGGTTTTTATCCTATCCTCTACCAGGAGTATTGTTTTGTCTTTAAAGTCAAAGTCGATAGGTGATACCAGCTTTGGACTATCAAACCTAGGTTTCTGCGATGGATCTCGTAGGTTTATTTTTAATAATTGAATTTCTATATCTAATCTTTGATTTATGATTGCTGCAGGAACAACGCCTCCATTAGCAATTGCCACAATCAAATCAAAGGTTTCGTGAAACTCTATTTCACGAAACCTTTCTAAAACTTCTTCTAAATTTTTTCTTACTATCATTGTTCCTTTTATTTAATCCGGAATGTGATTATGCTTTTGACAGAGCTTTTAGTACGAAGAATCCTCCAACAATCTGAATTAGAATACCTGGTAGACCCATTCTAAAGTCTTGAAGTGCAACATACAAGCTCTGTGTTGTTGCCCATTCAAAAGCCGTTCCCATTAGTTGATATGCTACAACTGCAAGGAGTATTCCCACGAATGATACTTTCTTGTAATGCTTTGCTGCTACAGCTGCTGCAATTGCTAATATCACTGATTTCATGATGATAGCTGGTAGTACACCTGTTGGGGGCATTCCAAAAAGAAGATTATTGACAATGGGAGACATTATTGCAGTTAACAACCCAACGTTAATACCATATTTATATGCTCCAATAAGAGTGAAGAAATATATTGGGAGCAATATAAATCCTCCTTGAGGAATTAGGTGGGCTAATTGCGGAAATAGAATGTTTCCAATTACAAAAATCGTTGCAAATAGATAAGTTTTTGCATCATTAAGGCTGAGTAAATAAAGCTTAGCTGTTGTCATAATGTTTTTTTAGTTTTATAGTAGTTGATGAATAATACTTATATGCCTAATTATCATATACTGTTAATGTACACAATTTGTCACGAAATTATAAAAAATAATTGATATAACAGGTATAAACTATATTATATAAAAAGTTCTCTACTCTTTGTTGTAAAGAGATTAGAGAACTTTTATTGCAAAATGATATAAAAGAATAATGATTATATCATTTGTCTTTTTGTATTGTTCTAGTACTTAAAGAGTAAGGAGACCTTCTCCTGTCATTTCGGCAGCTTTTTCTATACCTAGAATCTGACACATTGTTGGTGAAACATCTGCCAAAATACCATTCTTAACTTTAGCATTTTTGTTTTCAGAAATGTAAACAATAGGAACAGGGTTAAGTGAGTGAGCTGTATTTGGAGTACCATCTTCATTGATTGCATAGTCGGCATTGCCATGGTCTGCAATAACAATGGTTTCGTATCCGTTGGCTTTTGCAGCTTCAATAACCTGCTTCATATATTTATCAACTGCTCTTACTGCATCTTGAATTGCTTCTTTAACACCTGTGTGACCAACCATATCACCATTTGCAAAGTTAAGAACAATGAAATCATGTTTTTGAGAGTTTATAGCTTCTTCCATTGCATTTGCAATTTCGGGTGCACTCATTTCTGGTTTAAGGTCGTATGTCGCAACTTTTGGTGATGGAATTAAAATACGAGATTCGCCGGGGAATTCTGCTTCACGTCCGCCGGAGAAGAAGAATGTAACGTGGGGAAATTTCTCAGTTTCGGCAACTCTAAGTTGTGTTAATCCAAGACTTGAAACGTGCTCGCCCATAGTATTCACCACATTGTCCTTGCCAAAGATAATGTTCATGCCTTTGAAGGTGCTGTCATATGGTGTCATTGTGAAATACTGTAAAGGCATAGTTTTCATTTCATACTCAGGCATATCTTGTTGAGTCAACACAATAGTTAGCTCCTTAGCGCGGTCGTTTCTATAATTAAAGAAGATTACCACATCGTCAGCTTCAATTGTTGCAAGAGGTTTTCCGGCTTGATCAGTATGTACGATAGGTAGGATAAATTCGTCTGTTACACCTGCGTCATATGATGCTTGAACGGCTTCTACCATGTTTGTGAATGGTTGGCCTTCACCTTTAACAAGTAGATCGTATGCTTTTTTCACACGTTCCCAACGTCTGTCTCTGTCCATTGAATAGTATCTTCCAATTATAGAAGCTATTTTACCAGTTGATTTTTCCATATGTGCTTCAAGCTCTTCTATAAAGCCTTTTCCACTTTTGGGGTCTGTGTCACGACCATCCATAAATGCATGAACATACGAGTTTTCAACTCCGTATTCTTTAGAGATATCCAAAAGTTTTTTTAGATGTTCCAAAGAGCTGTGTACTCCACCGTCAGATACTAGTCCAAGGAAATGGATTTTCTTGTTGTTATCGCGAGCATAGCTATATGCTTTAATGATTTCCGGGTTTTGAAGTATTGAATTATCATTACAAGCACGGTTTATTTTCACTAAGTCCTGATAAACAATACGGCCTGCGCCAATGTTTAAGTGACCAACTTCAGAATTACCCATTTGTCCATCAGGTAAACCAACGTTTTCGCCTGAAGCTAATAGTTGTGCATGAGGATATGTTTCAAGTAACGAATCCCAGTATGGGGTTTCGGTATTGTAAATCAAATCGGATTCAGATTTGTTGCCAATACCCCAACCATCCAAAATCATTAATAATGCTTTTTTTCTCATTTTATTATGTCTTTAATTATTTGTATAACCTTAAAACCGTATATTTTAAGATGCAAAAATAATCATTTTTGCTCATCTTTTTAAGTATTTCAAATAGTCAATCTTCTTTTTGATATAAAATACTATAATAATGTTTTTGGTATATCAATAATGTGGCTTTAGAAGAAAAATACGTTGCCAAAAGAATGAAGATAATATGACTATTTGGATAATAAAAAAACACAGAAGCTCTAATGTGATAAAATAGAGTTCTGTGTTTATAAACTTTAAAAAATCATATAACTGTTTATCTCACAAACGTTTCTAACAACTTGGTTGGAGTGCTTGGAGCTATGACAGCTGATTTTGTATCTGCCGGAATCAATACAGACTCACCTCTGTTTATAGTAATGGTGTTGCCTTTGTCATCAGTCAACGAGCAGCTGCCTTCCATACATATATATATAGTGAATGAATCTCTGTCTTGATAACTTCTGGGTATTTCATTGTCGATATCCAGTAGATTAGTAGTAAAGTATTCACATGTTGCTAACTCTACGGGGTTGTTGACTTCTGATTGATACTCAGTTTTGTAACTTTCTAAAACCTCAAAGTTTATGGCATCCTTTGCCAGTTCGGTATGCAGCTCCCTTTTGTTTCCTTGATCGTCTGTACGGTCGTAGTCATAAATACGGTATGTTATGTTAGATGTTTGTTGGATTTCTGCAACAAAACATCCTGATCCAATTGCATGAACGCGACCGGCAGGAAGGAAAAACACATCTCCTGATTTCACTTCGTACTTCTTGAGATAGTTGGTAAACGTGTTATTGTTAACTGTCTCTTCATATCTGTCCGGAGCTAGTTCTTTTTCAAAACCAGAGTAAAGAAAAGCCTCGGGAGAAGCATTTACAACATACCACATTTCTGTTTTACCAAAAGAATTATGACGCTCTTTTCCTAATTTATCGTCAGGGTGTACTTGAATTGATAAATCACTCTTTGCATCAATAAACTTAATTAATAGTGGAAAGGTATCTCCATACTTGTTGTATACTTTTTTACCTACTAAGTTTTCTTTTGCCTCTGATAAAAGACTATCTAAGGCTTTACCTTCAAGCTCACCGTTAGAAATAATTGAAACGTTGCCTTCTACACCTGATATTTCCCAGCTTTCGCCAATATTATCGTTATCTGTAGTGATTTTTTTAAATGGTGCAATATCTGAGCCTCCCCAAATCATGGGCTTCAGAATTGGTTGAAACTTTAATGGATACAAATTCATTTCTTATCTTTAATATTTAATTAGTTTATTTTCTTTAGTACAAATGCTGTTCGAGATGGAATGTATGTGGAAAGCCATCCCTTGTGGTCTTTTGCATATAATTCATCGTACAAAGTAAAGTGATGTATAGTTTCGTCAATATGTCCGTAACCACCATATTCAGGACTATCGGTATTTAAAACAATCTTATATTCTCCTTCCGGTGCTAAGAATCCATAATCGCTGTATGATTTGTGTGGATTGAAGTTAAATACAAATATCAAATCACCTCGCATATATGCCAATACATTATCGTCATCCTTATCCCAGAGTTTAATTATTGGTGTGTCCTGAAAATTATCTAACGTTTTCATTAGATTTAACATAGCTTTGTCAAAGTCGCCTAAATAATGATATTTTAGATTTTTATCATCAGCTAAGTTCCATTGTCTGCGAGCATGTTTGTATGACCAGTTGTTACCTTCACGAGGGAAGTCTATCCATTCGGGATGTCCAAACTCGTTGCCCATAAACGTGAGATAGCCTCCATTGATTGTGGTTGCAGTAACCAATCTTATCATTTTGTGAAGAGCAATTCCTCTGTCAACTTTGTGTGAACTGCTCATTAGTTTCGACATAAACCAGTACATGTCAGCATCAATAAGTCTGAATATTACTGTTTTATCTCCAACCAGAGCCTGATCGTGACTTTCTACGTATGAGATGGTTTTTTCATCTGCTCGTCTGTTGGTATTTTCCCACCAAATGGCAGTTGGGTACCAATCTTCATCTTTCTTTTCTTTTATTGTTTTAATCCAAAAGTCAGGTATATTCATTGCCATGCGATAGTCAAATCCATAACCTCCTGAGTCTGTTTTTAGAGCTAAGCCCGGCATACCGCTGACTTCTTCTGCAATGGTAATAGCATCCGGATTAACTTCGTGTATCAACTTGTTGGCCAACGTCAGATATGTTATTGCATCCGGATCCTGGCGTCCATTATAATAGTCTCCATAGTTTGTGAAGCTTTCTTCTAATCCGTGACTGTAATATAACATTGATGTAACTCCGTCAAATCTAAAGCCATCAAATTTGTATTCTTCCAGCCAGTATTTGCAATTGGATAGAAGAAAATGTATTACTTCATTTTTGCCGTAATCAAAACATAATGAATCCCACGCAGGGTGATTTCGCCTGTTTGGATCTTTATGGAAAAATTGTTCAAAAGTGCCATCAAATCTGGCAATTCCTTCTATCTCGTTTTTAACGGCGTGAGAGTGAACTATGTCCATTATAACTGCTATGCCCATTTCGTGAGCTGTATCTATCAGGCGTTTTAAATCTTCCGGTGTGCCACTTCGTGATGATGCTGAAAAGAAACTTGAGACATGATATCCGAATGAGCCATAGTATGGATGTTCCTGTATAGCCATAAGCTGTATGGCATTATATCCATTTTCCTTAACTCTTGGCAGTACGTTTTCTGTAAATTCATTGTATGTTCCAACCTTTTCATCATTTGTAGACATTCCAACGTGACTCTCATAAATCAGAAGGGGTGAATTATCGGGTTTGAAGTTTTTAATTTTAAACTTATACTTCTGTTTTGGGTCCCATACCTGAGCACTGAATATGTGTGTATTAGGATCTTGTACCACTCTTCTGCACCATGCGGGTATACGTTCTCCTTCACCACCATCCCATTGAACAAGTAATTTGTATATGTATAAATGCTTTAGTTGGTCTAGTGGTAATCTTAATTCCCAGTTTCCATTATCTTTTTTCTCAAACTTATAAGATTCTGTTCTGGTCCAATCATTAAATTCACCTATAAGATAAATATTGGTTGCATTTGGAGCCCATTCCCGTAAAATCCATTCTTTGGGAGTTTTGTGCAGACCATAATAGTCATGTCCTGATGCAAACTCACTTAGAGATATTTTGTCATTTTGCGTTAGCTCTTTTTCCTTGTTTAAGTATCCATTATGTCGGCTCGTTATAATAGAGTTGAATGGTTCTAGCCAAGGATCGTTCTTTACAATATCTAACATAGTTGATATAATTAAAATGATTTTGAAGTGATTAGTATGTATAAGCTATCTTTAAAACATGAAATTACAAAAAGTATCTCAATCAATAGCATCATTTACTGGATATTATTTTCTTGATAAAGAATTTAACAAATAAAATAGGGCTTTTTATTTGTATGTTTTCAATTTAATGAAAGCAACTAATTAATAATTGTGTGAAAAATGGCAGGAAATCGAATTAATTTCAAACAGAATTGTTCTCAATCGGCTAGAATTATAAAAATAATGTATCTTTGTTACTCTTAATCAGCGTAAAAATTATACAAGATGAAACGAATTTTATATATTTTTCTTCTATTAGCAATTTCCTTATCAACTGTAGCTCAGAGCCATGATGTTGTATGCAATTTGGGCTTTGCTTTTCAAATTAGCTCTAATCCTAGTTGGGGTATAAATGAGCCTGTAATTACTGACGTAACTCCGGGATCGCCTGCTGATAAAGCGGGGTTGAAAAGAAATGATATTATTTTGGAAGTAAATGGAAAAGGTACTTATTTAAAATCTTCGCATACAATAATGTCTTGGTTTGACGAAAATCAATCAAGTATGTCGATTGGAGTCAGAAATTTTGAATATTCATTTAAGCAGTTTGAAGTAAGAAAGGATTGCAGATTCTCCAATGCAATCAATGAGTTTCAGCTCACTCCAGTGTTTTCTTTTTATAGTTTAGAAGATGTGCAGGACAGAAGGTTTGTAATGCCAATTGTTACAAACTCAAATAATGAAGTGGAGTTTTTTAATTATCGCACATATGATTTTGTGCCATATGATGAAAGCACTAAAGAGATAGATGAAAGAATAAATGCAATAATATCCAGGAGCTTATCCCAAATTGGACTAAAACAGGATAAAGAAAATCCGGATATTATTATCCAAACCTTTTATAGTTATCAATCTAATCCACTTTACAGAAAAGAGTTTGGAGTTGATAATCAAAGCGGTAATAGCTGGAGATTTGATACAAGAAATAACAAAATGGTGAGGGTGCCAATATTTGATGTATTAAAGCCTATAAAAGTAAATGAGGTGATGTATGAGTTAGAGTTTGGTTATAGGGTCTTTGATAAGAAAAATACAGAACCGGGTGCTTCTTCAATGGTTTTTGAAAGCGAAGTCAAAGAAAATCTAAGTTCTAACTACGGTCTGCTTGAGTACTTAGAATTAAACCTGCCATTAATAATGATGAAGTTTCCTAATTATAAGGACAAGCTGACAGGAAAATTTCATGTTAAGTTTACTCGCTTCAATTACACAGGCATTAATTATGATATGAATGATTTGCGAACTGTTTTATCGGTTGATGTTGATTCTCCGGCTGCTAATGCAGGAATTATGCCCGGTGATATAGTTGAAAGAATACAGGGTAAAAACTTTAATCATAATGCAAGCTCACTAACTGATAGCTACAGAAGATTTATAAATGAAACAATGAAATATCGTGATCAGAATACTAAGTATACTGATGCGAACGGATATTCTAATGCTATGTTTTGGGATGTTTCACATTATTATAATATAGCAAAGGAAATATCTGATAAGAGAAGCTATAAGTCAGGGTTTACTTATTTGTTTTCATTTAATCAATATATAGATTGGAATCAGTCGAGAGTTTTGACGATAGATGTTAAAAGAGGCTCTTCAAAGATGTCGTTTGAGGTTAGTCCTGAATTAAAGAGATATACTCAAGTTTATGTTGATTAAATATTTCCTTTGATTTTCTATACTTGTTTTAAGACAGTATTAAAACTTCTATAGTGAGGGTGTATCACAATGTGATTTCACCCTTTTTTTATACCTGTTCTCATTTACACCTAGTCTATGATATTCAATTATTCGAGTTTTATTTTTTTGATAATACTTTTTCTCGTTTGCTACTTTATGTCTCCCTTCAGAGGATTTGTTTTTAATCCTATCAACTTTTTTTCTTTTTCTCTACCTGTCTTACTATTCAT
>CAZHWC010000002.1:0-56081 GCA_964535975.1 uncultured Proteiniphilum sp.
CAGGTTTATTTCTATTTAAATACGTTTGAGAATAACGCTTCTACTTTCCTATACAAAATTTGGAAAATATATTTCCAAGGATTTCATCTGTTGAAATCTGTCCGGTTATTTCGCCTAAATAAAACATGCATTCGCGAATATCTTGTGATAAAAAATCACCGGATAACTCATTGTCTAAACCTTCTTTTACTCTTTCAATTGCACTCAATGCATTTTTTAGTGATTCATAATGTCGTAAATTAGTAACCACAACATCATTTTCGCTGATTTTAGGTATGTGTGCAGCCTTTATTAGCATATCTTGAAGCTTATCTGTGTTTGTTCTATTCTTTGCAGAAACAAAAACCTTTTCGGAATAAGTATTAGGGAACAGCTTTTCTTTTCTTGACTTTTCACTATCATCTATAAGATCTGATTTGTTGAAAACAAGTATTGTTTCTTTATCTTTAAGTTTGGGACGGATTATGTCTGATAATGAACTAAGTTTATTGTCAGGTGAAGTAAGATCAATAACCCATAAAACAACACTAGCTTGTTCTATCTTTTGAAAAGTTCGTTCAATACCCATGGCTTCAATTGTGTCAGTTGTGTCTCTAATTCCGGCGGTATCTATGAATCTAAACTGAATTCCATCAATATAAACTGTGTCTTCAACAACATCTCGTGTTGTGCCGTGTATGTCTGATACGATAGCCTTGTCTTCATCTAATAAAAAATTTAACAGTGTTGATTTACCTGCATTAGTTTCTCCAATAATTGCTATTGGAATACCATTTTTTATAGCGTTACCTAGTTGAAATGAATTAGCTAACGAGGATATTTTTTCTGCAATATCCTCTGTGAATTCATATAGTTGATTCCTATTTGCAAACTCTACATCCTCTTCTGAGAAATCCAGCTCCAGTTCGATTAGAGATACAAACTGCAAAAGTTTATCACGTAGGTTTCTTAGTTTCTCGGTAAAACCGCCTCTCATTTGATTCATTGCTACACGATGTGAAGCCTTGGAAGTTGATGAGATAAGATCTGCAACAGCTTCTGCCTGACTCAAGTCAAACTTCCCATTTTTAAATGATCTGCGGGTAAACTCTCCGGGTAGTGCTAATCTTGCACCTACATCAAGTAGCACTTCAATAATTTTTTGTTGAATATATGTTGATCCATGGCAGGATATTTCTACACTTTCTTCACCGGTAAATGAGTGTGGTGCACGAAAGACTGAAATTAAAACCTCATCTAGCACTTCTTTATTGCTTATTATTCTGCCAAAAGTAATAGTGTTTGCTTTTGTGTCCTCCAGTCTTTTACCAAATGGAGACATAAAGACTTTATCTGTTAGATTTATACATCCATTGCCAGAAAGTCTTATTATGGCGATTGCTCCCATTCCGGGAGCTGATGATATAGCACAAATTATATCATTAATATTATTGTCTTGCATTTATTGTTTAGTTGATTAATATCTAAAACTACTTCCTCCTAAAAACTCTCTCAAAAGTGAAGTAGGAGGTAATTCGCGATCAGTGAGATAATTAAAGTAACCTAGGAATTTCAGTAGTCGGTATGCTTCTGAGAATTCCGGAGCTGTACGGGGTACTCGGTTAAGTATTGGCTCTGCGTGACGCCTTATTGCTGCGAGCTCGTAAATCATCGCAGAGCTAAACATTACATCGGCATTTTCCTGGTATGGAAATATCCATTTATCTTCACCTCGGCGAACACTTTCCCATCTTGATATAGTGTTCTCGGCCGAATAACCTCTATATCTGTAATCTCTGATAATCCTTCTTAATAATCTGTTGTCCGAAGCAGGAATCCAGTTGTGGTTATCTAAAGAAATGGATGTAAGAGCCGAAACATAAGCCATGAATTTTCTATTACGAGCAATATTTTCGGTAAGTAAAGGGTTGAGAGCATGAATGCCTTCAACAATTAATACGCTGTTTTCATCCATTTTAAGCTTTCTTCCTTTATATTCTCTCTTACCGGTTACAAAGTTATATGAGGGGAGACTAATTTCTTCGCCACTAAGTAGCTTGTTTAGATGATCTTTAAACAATTCAAGATCTATAGCATACAGTGACTCATAATCTTTTTCACCGAACTCATCTACAGGACTTTGTTCACGATCAACAAAGTAATCATCTAGCGAAATTCCGACAGGCTTTAGTCGATTTACAAAAAGCTGAATCTCCAATCTTTTTCTGAAAGTGGTTTTTCCTGAGGAGGAGGGTCCTGAAATCAATACAAGTCTAACTCCTTTGTTATATCGATGGGTAATTTCTTTTGCTATTTCACTTATCTCATTGGCCTGATATGCCTCTGATACTTGAATAATCTCGGAAATATTATTAGAACGTATGGCTTTGTTTAAATCACCAGCATTTTTAAGATTACTTATTTTTAAAAATTCTAAGTGCTCTCTGTATACCTGAAGGAGCATCGGTTGCATTATTACAGGTTCTAACTCTACGGGGTTTTGTCTATTTGGAATAATCAGCAGAAATCCACCATTGTAGATAACTATGTCAAATAAATCTATATAACCTGTAGAAGGAAGTAAGCAACCATAATAATAATCAATATAATTGTCTAGTTTAGAATAACGCGCATAGAATAAATCATCAGAAGTTTCGATAAGTTTTGCTTTGTCCTCCATGTTATTGCTATGGAACAATTTTACGACCGTGTCTTTTTCTTCTTCTATCTGAACGAAAGGAATATCTAATTTAGCTAACTCCTTCATTCTCTCCTTGATTTTGTCTAGCTCATCTTGCCCCACATCAGTTCCGTTTTCAATAGTAAAGTAATAGCCTTTGGAAACTGCATGTTCAAAAAACACTTGTGCCTTTGGTAAGACATCATCTACAGCCTTTGCTAACAAAAAACAAAGTGATCTGACATATGTTCGCATTGCTGAAGGATCACTAATATCGATATACTCCACTCTTCTTGGTCTGTAAACCTTGAAAGATAATGATTCTGTTTTATTATTTACTTTGGCATTGCCAATTAGAAATGGTTTTTTAACACCAAACACTGAAATCAGCTCTTCAAGAGTTGATCCTATTTTAACTTCCTTATGTTCGTCAGTATTAACACAATATACTTTAACTGTATCACCCATGTTATTAATTATTTTATTATTGCTATAATATTAAATACTTTTGAGGTATATTTGTACGCTAAAATACACAATATATTTGACAATGGATTATAGTATCATTGATTTTTTAAGACTTGTTGGTTCTTTAGCTCTTTTTCTGTATGGAATGAAGATAATGAGCGAAGGTCTGCAGAAAATGGCAGGTGACAAGCTAAGAAGCATTTTGTCTACGATGACAAAAAATCGATTGATGGGATTGCTGACGGGTGTTCTTATTACTGCACTAATTCAATCTTCGTCTGCAACAACCGTTATGGTTGTTAGTTTTGTAAATGCTGGTCTTTTGACTCTATTGCAGTCTATAGGGGTTATAATGGGGGCAAACATTGGTACCACTATTACAGCATGGGTTATTTCTCTTTTTGGTTTTGGTAAATTTTCTGTTAGTGTATTATCTATACCTTTGATGGGGATAGCTTTACCTTTAATTTTCTCTTCTAAATCAAAAAGTAAATCACTTGGTGAGTTTATTTTTGGTTTTGCATTCCTTTTTATGGGACTCGACTTCCTACAGACTGCAATGCCAGATTTACAGAATAATCCTGAGATACTATCTTTTGTTCAAAATTTTGCGGGTAACGGCTTTTGGTCAGTCCTTTTTTTCCTTTTTGTTGGAAGCGTATTAACTATTGTCGTTCAATCATCTAGTGCCACATTGGCACTAACGCTAATTATGGCAACAAAAGGGTGGATTGATTTTCCATCTGCTGTAGCTATGATTATGGGAGAGAATATTGGTACAACTATTACGGCAAATCTTGCTGCCATTCCTGCTAATATTTCAGCAAAGAGGGCGGCGTTCTCACACTTGTTGTTTAATGTGTTTGGGGTATTGTGGATGCTTTTAGTGTTCAAATACTTCGTGAACATGGTGGATGGTATTATTTTACAATTGTCATCAGTAAAGGCTTCGGGGCTTACTGACTTTGTAAACTCACTATCTACAGAAGAATATCATGCTATAACTACAATGTCAAAGTCGGAGTTAAGCCCGGATCTTGTGGCAAAACAAAGTATTTATCTCAATTATCGTGCTGCTACATCATATGGTCTGTCATTATTCCATACAATGTTTAACATTGTTAATGTGAGCATTATGATTTGGTTTGTTAAGTATTTCGAAAAGTTATGCTTGTTCTTCATCAAGCCTAAGAAGGGCGAAGATGAAGACGAAGAATTCGTTCTTAAATATATTGATGCTGGATTATCATCTACAGCCGAATTATCTATACTTCAAGCTGAGAAAGAGATGGAAGTTTATGCCCAGCGAGTGCGTAAGATGTTTGGTTTTGCTCGTAAGATGACAAATATGGATCATAACGATAAGAAGTTTATGAAGCTTTATAATCGTGTTGAGAAATATGAAGATATAAGTGACCGTATGGAAGTAGAAATAGGTTCCTATCTTGCAAAAGTTGCCGAGGGTAGATTGAGTAATAAAAGTAAAGAGCATGTAAGGGATATTTTGCGTGCTGTTACCGAAATTGAAAGTATAGCGGATGGCAGCTGTAATATAGCTCGTCACTTAAAACGTAAAATGGATGCAAACGTTGTATTCGAAGAAGTGCTTATAGAAAATATAAATTCAATGTATGATTTGGTGGAAAAATCTTTCGACAATATGCAGAAGATTCTTAAGAGTCCAAAAGTTATTGACAGAGATATTATTGATAGCCATAATTATGAAAAGGCAATAAATAATAAGAGAGACACTCTTAAAAAACAAAACGTTGAAAATCTAAATCAAAATATTTACTCTTATCAAAATGGAGTTTTCTACATGGATATAATCTCAGAGTGTGAAAAAACCGGAGACTATATTATAAATGTTGTGGAATCTATGGGTAATATAAAGCTTGAGAAAAAGTTATAAATAAGTGTTGTAATAAGCACCTTTAATTCTAAAGACTCATAATGCGGGACAAAAGCTCTCTCATTATGAGTTTTTTTATTAATTGAATATTAATTGATAACTCTCTCAATATAGTTTTGTATTTTTGCAATAAAATTATAAAAAATGAAACTTATGAAAAAAATGAGGTCCATCTTTCTTTTGATTATAGTAGCTTCTTTCACTCTTACAAGTTGTGGATATAACACAATGGTAAACAAACAAGAAGCTGTAAACTCTCAATGGGCTAATGTGGAAAATGCCTATCAGCGTCGTGCTGACTTGATTCCTAACTTAGTGTCCACAGTTAAAGGATATGCTGCTCATGAACAGGAGACTCTGACACAAGTGGTTGAAGCTCGTGCAAAAGCAACACAAACAACTATCGATCCTTCAAATCTTAGTGAAGAGGACATTCATAAATTTCAAGAAAGCCAAAGTGAGTTAGGTTCGGCTATTGGGCGTCTTTTACTAATTCAAGAAAACTATCCAGAACTTAAAGCAAATGAAAATTTCTTAGCTCTGCAAGATGAACTGTCCGGAACTGAAAATAGAATATCAGTTGAGCGAAACAAATTTAACCAAACAGCTCAGGATTTCAATTCCTATATACGACAATTTCCCCGTGTTATTTATTCGAGCTGGTTTGGATTTAAGTCTAAAGGATACTTTTCGGCCAGCCCAGGTTCTGAGTCGGCGCCTAAAGTTGAATTTTAATTGGTAACTTGGTTTAGAATAATATATATAGTACAGAAATAGAGAGTATAAGCTAATTTAGATGAAGAACAGAATTATAACATTCTTAATTTTGCTCATAACGAGTTCAATTCTCTATTCCCAAAATATTCCGGAGCCGATGCGTCCATATAGATTGGTAAATGATTTTGCTAATATATTTACTAATAGTGAACGACAAGCGCTTGAAGCCAGGCTTATTACATACAATGACACAACTTCTACTCAGATATATATCGTTACCCTCAATGATTTAGACGGTTATCCAATTTCAGACTATGCTTTTTTAATTGGTGAAAAGTGGGGTATTGGTCAATCGAGTAAAGATAATGGCCTCTTAATACTTATAAAACCCAATACAAATGATAGTCGTGGTCAGGCATTTATTGCAACCGGCTATGGTTTGGAGGCATATATAACTGATGCAATTGCCGGAAGAATAATTCGTAATAATATGATTCCTTACTTTAAAGAAAATGATTTCTTTAGTGGCGCTAACTCTGCTATTGATTCTATTATTATGATACTCTCTGGTGAGTTTGATCCTGACCCTGATAAAAGAGATGGCTTACCAACTTGGCTTATTGTTCTTATACTTATAACTTTATTTATAATTATAACATCTTCAGGAGGAAATAAAAACGTAAATAGAGGTGGTCACGGAGGTTCAGGAGGAGGACCAATCTTTTTTCCTTCATCAGGACGAAATAACAGGTCTGGATGGAGTGGCAAAGGAGGTAGCTTTGGTGGAGGTGGTGGTGGCCGTTTTGGTGGAGGTGGTGCCGGTGGTAGCTGGTAATATGATAATAAAAATTCTGAAGATATGATGATTACGATTGTGGGGCCAACCGCTAGTGGTAAAACTTCTTTTGCAGCTCATTTGGCAAGAAGGCTTGATGCTGAAATAATTAGTGGCGATTCAAGACAGCTTTATCGTGGTATGAATATTGGTACCGGTAAAGATATTGTTGACTACACAGTTGATGGGGTTAAGATTCCATATCATCTTATTGATATTAGGAATGCCGGTGAAAAGTATACACTTTTTGATTATCAGCAGGATTTTCATAAGGCTTATAACGATATTAGATCTCGTAATATACTGCCTGTTTTATGTGGGGGTACCGGTCTGTATATAGAATCTGTACTTAAAGGATATAATCTTCCTGATGTCCCGAAAAACGAATCTTTGCGCCAGGAGCTTGAGAGTAAATCATTACAAGAACTAGAGCAATTGCTTGCCTCATATGAGTCACTTCATAATATAACAGATACAAGTAATAAAAGACGAGCCATCCGAGCAATTGAGATTGCGCACTTTAAGCATAATAATCCATTGTCATCATTACAATATCCTCCTATTGATAGTCTAATAATAGGGATTGATATAGACCGAGATATTCGACGTTCAAAAATTTCATCGAGATTAAAAGCTCGTATTGATGAAGGAATGGTCGAAGAAGTAGAAAGCTTGATTAAACAAGGGGTTTCATCGGATGATCTTATATATTATGGTTTAGAATATAAGTATGTGACTCAATATGTGATTGGTCAGTTATCGTATGAAGAAATGTATATTCAGCTGGAAATAGCAATACATCAGTTTGCCAAACGCCAAATGACATGGTTTAGAGGTATGGAGAGGCGTGGGTTCAATATTTCATGGATTGATTACTCATTATCAATGAAAAAAAAGGTTGAAATAGGATTAGAGCTTTTTAATAAGTATAATTTAATGTGATTACTTAATAATTTATTGTCATATAAAAATTGTATTTTTGTGGCTTGCATTTGAATTAATCATAGATGTAAATATTATTTCCAATGAATATAAGAAAATTTCCAATAGATAGTTTTTCAAAATTAGAAACGCCTTTTTATTATTACGATATTGAATTACTAAATAAAACACTTGATGTAGTAGATAAAGAGATTGCAGACAAAAAATATTGTGTGCATTATGCACTAAAGGCAAATACTAATACAAGAATTCTCAAAGAAATATCATCGCGTGGTTTTGGTGCCGACTGTGTGAGTGGTAACGAAATATTAAAAGCTTTGGAGTGTGGTTTTTCAGCATCAAGAATTGTTTTTGCCGGTGTGGGTAAGACTGATAAAGAAATACAAATAGGTCTTGAAAATAATATTTATTGTTTCAATGTTGAGTCTCTTCCCGAAATAGACGCAATAAATAAACTTGCGGTTGATAATGATAAAGTAGCACAAATAGCTATAAGAATCAACCCTAATGTAGATGCCAAAACACACAAATATATTACAACCGGACTTGAAGAAAACAAGTTTGGACTAAATGAGAGTGATTTGCCTAAAGCAATTGCTTTGATTTCTCAGAGCCCTAATCTAAAGCTTATAGGTATGCATTTTCATATAGGATCACAAATCACCGACTTAGAGTCATTTAAAGATTTGTGTTCAAAAGTGGATGAATTACAGAAATGGTTTTCGCAGCAAGGCATCAGTTTCGAAATGATAAACGTGGGTGGTGGTTTAGGAATCGATTATGAGAATCCGGACGAAAATAGCATCGCAAGTTTCCATGAATATTTTAAGCTGTTTGCTAATCACCTCACGCTCACAGAAAATCAGACCCTGCATTTTGAACTTGGACGTTCAATAGTTGGACAATGTGGAAGCCTTATATCTAGAGCAACCTATATAAAAGAGGGAACAAGTAAGAAGTTTTTAATATTAGATGCCGGTATGACAGAGCTAATGCGCCCTGCACTATACAATGCATATCATAAGATAGAGAATTTGAGTTCAACAGATGAAAGAGAAGTTTATGATGTTGTAGGGCCGGTGTGTGAGTCCAGCGATACTTTTGGAGAGGATAGAGAAATGAATAAAACTCAACGAGGTGATATTATAGCTATCCGTTCTGCAGGAGCATATGGAGAGACAATGGCTTCAATGTATAATTGTCGAAATCTTCCGACATCGTATTTTTCAGACGTATTGTAGAGTATAATGGATTTAATTAAGCTGATAAGTTCTGATTTATCCCTGACTTTTTGGATAATTGTAGGTTTATTGTTTGTGTTGTTTGTTTTTCAACTTTTCTATTATATATTTATTTTAAAAAAACCATACTCATACGAATACAAACGAAACATGAATGTTCCAAATGATTCAGATTTCCCATCTGTATCAGTGGTTATAGTATCAAAAAATGAATCAGATAATCTTGCCAATAATCTACCTTCTATTTTAGATCAGGATTATCCTGATTTTGAAGTGATTGTAGTAAATATGGGTTCAACAGATGAAACTGATATGCTTCTTGAAGGTTTGAGTCTAAAATACTCAAATCTCTATCATACATTTGTGCCTTCTGAGGCAGAAAATATTAATGAAAAGAAGCTGGCTCTTACTCTTGGAATAAAAGCTGCAAAAAATGATATCCTGCTCTTTACAGAAGCTTATTGTCAACCTGTTAGCAATAAGTGGATTCAAGAGTATGCCCAGCAGTTTAATAATGGATATGAAATAGTTTTAGGATTTAACAGAGTTGAAATAAATAAGAAATTTCCGATGCGGAGATTTATCAAATTTGATAATCTGATACATCATGTGAAATTTCTGTCTCTTGCAATTTTGAAAAAACCTTTTATGGGGCTAAATCGCAACTTAGCATATAAAAGATCTGTTTTCTTTGATGTAAAAGGATTCTCATCGGTACTGTCATTTGAAGATGGTGAGGATGACTTGTTTATAAATAGGATTGCCAAAGGGCGCAAAGTAGGTGTTGTGCTTTCAACTGAAAGTATAACAAAGACAGAAATAGTAACAAATTATTCAATCTGGCGAAATCTAAAATCTAAATACTTATATAGTAAGAGATTCTATAATGGTTTTTCTTCAAAGTTTTTTGCGTTTGAGTCATTTACAAAATATCTCTTTTATATTGCTTCTTTACTTTGTATAATATATGGAGTATATTTTCAAAACTTTTCTCTAGTGTTTATATCAAGTATGCTTTTTATTGTAAGATTTATCATAGTTCTTGATACAATAAATAAGCTTAATAAGATTTTTGATGTAAATAAGATACATATTAATTTGATTCTTTATGAGTTGTTTCAACCACTAAGCAACTATAAAATTCGAAGACGAATCAAGAAAAGAAAAAGATAAAGTTGTGTGTCAATTGACTAGTTTGATCTATGACAAATTGTCAGAAAAATATTTTGAAATCATCTTTCACGGTTAATGCGGGTTAATGACAAGTGTTAATTGTTAAAATAGCGGAAATAACCAGCGTGTGATAAACTTTTGTATATTATTTGCGTCTATATTTGCGATAAGTATAAAACGTATAACGTAAAACTATTTAATCGTATGAACACAGGAAACGTAAAAAACATTGTGGTAATTGTTGTAGTTGCAATTATAAGTTCTCTTGTAACTTTGTTGGGTTACAATGTGGTTACTAATAAAAAATCCTTATACACAGAGGTCACCCCTGCTACTGAAAAAAGTGAGTATTCAGACTCTTTTAATCAAGACAATAATGTAAGATTGACAAACCTTACTACTGCCGAAGGATATCCAGATTTTACATTGGCCGCAGCAAAATCTGTTGATGGGGTTGTTCATGTAAAAGTTAAATCAATAAGTCAACAACAGCAGTATACAAATCCTTTTGATTTCTTTTTTGGTTTTGGCGAGCGCAATGCTCAGCCAAGAGAGCGAATAGGCTTTGGATCAGGGGTTATCATCTCAAAAGACGGATATATTATAACAAATGACCATGTGATTGAAAATGGAACTGAGGTATCAGTAACTTTAAATGATAATCGCGAGTTTAATGCAAAGGTAGTTGGTACTGATCCATCTACAGATATTGCATTATTAAAAATTGAGGGTGATGATTTTCACTATCTATCATTTGGAAACTCTGATGCATTGCAAGTTGGAGAATGGGTATTAGCAGTTGGTAATCCCTTTAACTTAACCTCAACCGTAACAGCCGGAATCGTTAGTGCAAAAAATCGAGGCAATATTGTTGGAGGTAAAGAGTTAGGAATTCAATCTTTTATCCAAGTTGATGCAGCAGTAAATAGAGGCAATAGTGGTGGAGCATTAGTAAATTCAAAAGGTGAATTGGTAGGCATAAATACTGCAATTTATTCGCAATCTGGTGATTTCAATGGATTGGCATTTGCTGTTCCAATTTCTATTGCAGGAAAAATTGCTGCTGATTTAAAACAATATGGAGCTGTACAAAGAGCTGTTTTAGGTATTATGGTTCCAAATATTGAGATGGTAAAAAGACAAGACCCTGACAAAGCTAAAGAATTGTCTCAAATATCGGGAGTTATGATTGATGACTTTGCCGATAGAAGTGCCGCCAAAGCAGCAGGTATAGAAAAGGGTGATATAATAAAAGCTATTAATGACGTAAAAATCAAGAACTTTGCGGGATTACAAGATCAACTTACCCGTTATCGCCCCGGTGATAAAGTTAAAGTCACTGTTGATAGAAAGGGAAAAGAACATTTTTATAATGTGGAGTTGAAAAATGATGCCGGAAATACTGAGATACAAAAAAGTTCTGATGCAATGAGCTTTATAGGAGCCTCGTTTGGTGAGCTGTCTAATAGCAAAAAGCAACAGTATGGTATTAACAGTGGTGTTGAAGTTACAAGTGTTACATCCAATGGACTATTTAGAAAAGAAGGTATCAATAAGGGTTTTATAATCATGCGTGTTAATAATTTGCCTGTCAACAGCGAGAAGGATATTACATCTATTGTTTCTTCGGTTACATCAAGCTCTCAAGATAAAGTTATTCTAGTAGCAGGATTTTATCCAAATGGCAGAACACAATATATAGCAATTGACCTCTCTCAAGGAGGAGGGAATTAGTGTTTAGTCAGTTAATTAGTCTTAATTTGGAGGTTGGTTTATAACAAAATAGATATATAGTGCGTTTAATTGAGTAGAAGGATTTGGTCTGTCCTAATTCTTCTACTTTAATGTTTTAATAAATAGTGGCTTGTTGCTATACATGGGTGCGCTGTTTGAATATAGATAAGAGGAAAATAAAGAATAAAGAATAATAAATGAGACAATTAAAGATTACAAAGTCGATTACAAATCGCGAAAGTGCTTCTCTCGATAAATATCTTCAGGAAATAGGACGTGAAGATTTAATTACGGTAGAAGAAGAAGTGGAATTGGCGCAAGCTATTAAAAAGGGCGACCGACAAGCTCTTGAAAAGCTAACTCGTGCTAATTTGAGATTTGTTGTATCGGTAGCAAAGCAGTATCAGAATCAAGGATTAAGTCTTCCTGACTTAATTAATGAAGGTAACTTGGGACTAATAAAGGCTGCTGAAAAATTTGATGAAACCCGAGGTTTTAAGTTTATTAGTTATGCCGTATGGTGGATTCGTCAATCTATTTTGCAGGCATTGGCAGAACAATCAAGAATTGTTCGTTTGCCGCTAAACCAAGTTGGTTCATTAAACAAGATAAGCAAAGCATTCCAAAAATTTGAACAAGAGAATGAGAGACGTCCATCAGCTGAAGAACTTGCTTTGGAGCTTGATATATCAGTTGATAAGGTTGTTGACTCATTAAGGGTATCCGGTAGACATATATCTATGGACGCACCATTTGTTGAAGGTGAGGATAATAGTTTGCTTGACGTATTGGTTAATGATGATGCTCCGATTGCTGACAGAACACTTATCAATGAATCCTTACAAAAGGAAATTGACAGAGCCTTGTCAACACTTACTGATCGAGAAAGTGATATTATCAAAATGTTCTTTGGTTTAGGCTGTCAAGAGATGACCTTAGAAGAGATTGGAGACAAATTTCAACTGACACGAGAACGAGTTCGTCAGATTAAAGAAAAAGCAATACGTAGATTGAGACAAGATTCGAGAAGTAAGTTATTGAAGAGCTATCTTGGATAATTGGGTGGATAATTAGCATTTAACAAATCAGAATACACTTTTTACCGTTTGTTGTCCGATTTTTATTGAAAAATGATATAAATTAATTTTAAGATTGCTATCTTTGCATCGATAATGAGGTAGTTTAAGCCCTTATCACAAGCTGTTCTAATAAGATTTCGATACAACACTAGGTAAAACAATTAATTAAAAAATCGAGTAATAATACAATTTTCTAAATTAAATTCAAAATTATGAAGAAATTCAATTTACTATTAATTTCAGCACTTGTTGCACTAACTATTAGTGCTCAGGATGCTCAAAATGTTTCTAATGGTACTGTGTACCTAAAAGACAAAGCCAGCTCTCATTGGTATATGGGAATCGGTGGTGGAACCAACGTATATAACACTCGTTCAGAAAGACATGCAGGTGGTAAGTTTGCAGATCAATTAGGCTGGATGGGTCAATTAGAAGTAGGAAGATGGAATTCTCCAGTATGGGGAGCACGTGCAGTTATTGACGCAGGTCTTATCAAACACGTTGCAACAAACCTTCCTGTTTACGGACCTAACGGTGACGACCACAACTGGGTAGGAGGTCATGTTGATTTAATGTGGGACATGACTAATGCTCTTTCACAATATAATCCTGATAGAGTATGGCATTTTGTTCCTTACGCTGGTATTGGTTATATGTTTGGTATGACTGATTGGAGTAAACCAAGTTCATCTGGTTCAATCACTAACCAAAATCAAACATTAACATGGAATGCCGGTATTATCAATAACTTCAATCTGTCTAAAAAAGTAGCTCTTTTTGTAGACCTAGGATGGAGAGTGTTCCAGGGATCATTTGATGGAGTTCCAGAAGATAGATTTGAGTGGGATAACATGTTCACTGCTACTGCAGGTATTAAATTTGGTCTTGGTGGCAAGCAAGAGTTTACTCCAGCTGAATTGATGGATTATAACTTAATCAATGACCTGAACAGCCAAATTAATAGACTTCGTTCTGAAAACGAACAACTAAGAAAAAGACCAGAGTCTTGTCCTGATTGTCCAGAGATTGCTCCGGTTGTTGAAGAAAGCGTTTTTGTTCCTAATGTTGTGTTCTTCCGTATTGATTCATATAAAATTGACAGAGGACAACAAGTTAGCGTATACAACACTGCTGAATACATGAAGGCTAATCCAAATGCAACTGTTAAGATTGTAGCTTATGCTGACAAGAAAACAGGTACTCCAGCTTACAACTACACACTATCTGAAAAGCGTGCTAAAGCTGTTGCTAAAGCTCTTACTGATGAGTATGGTATTAGCAGCAATCGTATCTCTGTTGAGTGGAAAGGTGATACAGAGCAACCATATGCTGAAAATGATTGGAACAGAGTTGCAATATTCTTTGCTGAATAATTTCTGCATCTTTTACCAATAATATATAATAGGAGGATGTCCACACGGACATCCTCTTTTTTTTGATTAAACAGTTGCAAATCTTTTTATATCTGTTTATTATAATAATGAAATTAATATTGTGGCTGTGACAGATTAAGATCTGCAAGAGTGTATCTTATAATGTGATTTTACACTCTTTCGATATGTAGTTCTATCAGAGAGTAATGATAAATATTCAATTCTCAGAAACTTGTATTATTTTTTGATACAGCCTCGGCCGATGATTCTTGAAATTATTTATCTAATTATTACTGTAACCAATAGCTTTGCTTGAGTTGTTGGAAAATCAACAGTGTAGTTTAATATCTTAGACCTCATTTTATAAAGACTATAATGTGTAATTTAATTTATTAAAATACATATTATAGTAGTTGAAATGTCATATTTAATGAATTATCATAGAGTTTTGGCGCTATTTAGTCATTATACGATGTTTTTTGGTTTTAATTAATTAACGTTTGTATGAAATAATATCTTTTTCAGGTGTTTTTTGTTAAAATCAATGGCAAATAATCTCTTAGACCTCATTTTATAAAGACTAAAATGTCAGATTTAATTTATTAAATTGTAGATATTAATACTAATAACTATGATTTAATTTATTAAATGGGATTTTATCAATAGAATCATTAACAATGCGGTGTGTTTTTTGTAATATATGTGAAATAATTGCTATGCTAATAGATTTGTTTTCTACAATTAAGATTATTTGCATGCCAATAATCTCTTAGATGCCGAATAATAACGACTATAATAGGTAAAAACTTTCGTGGATGTGACTTTATAAAGACTGCAAAGTGAGATTTAATATCGTAGAAGTAACTGTTTTGGGTATGTTTTATTGTTTTACAATAGTTTGCAATTGATAATCTATTTATTATCAGAAGAAAAAGATTATTATAAGCATTTGAGTACATTTATTTGTATTTATTTGCATATGTGATTGCTTGGTATTCATGTATAGGCATTTATGAACAGATTATGATAAAAATGAATTGCAATATGGAGTACGACTATCATAACCCTCTGAAGAAATGGATCAATTAAATCGGAAAATGGTTGATGAATTTCTTTTAATGCTGATTTGATGTAAAATAATAAGTTTTATTTTTGTATTTCAGTGAAATGTTTTATCTTTGCATTCCTAAAATTATAGTGAAACAAAAAATATAACAAATATATAGCAATGAAAAAAGAAATACATCCAAGCAATTATCGCCCAGTTGTGTTTAAGGATATGTCAAACGATGAGATTTTTATTTCTCGCTCTACAGTAAATTCAAGAGAAACTATTGACGTTGATGGAGTAACTTATCCATTAGTAAAATTGGAAATAACCAGCTCTTCTCATCCATTTTATACTGGTAAGCAGAAATTGGTTGATACAGCAGGTCGCGTTGACAAATTCATGAGCCGATACGGTGATCGTAAGAAAAAATAAGTCTTTCATAATAGATTTTAGTTTTGAAGCGGTGATTCTCTGTTTATAAAGGAGAGTCGCCGTTTTTGTTTTTAATTATAGTTTGAAGTTATGAATATTGAGCGTTTGACAAGTATTGATGATAATGTGTTTGAGGCTTTTCAGAAACTGGTGCCTCAGTTGACAGGTGATGATAGGTATCCATCTGTTGATGATTTGAATATTGTAATCAGTAATAGTATGACATATGTTTTTGTGGCAAAAGATGATTCCAAAATTATTGGTTCGCTCACATTAGTGCTTTATAATATACCTACCGGATTAAAAGGAATGATTGAAGATGTGGTAGTTGATGAGAGCGCAAGGGGTAGGGGGATTGCAACAAAGCTAATGCTTAAAGCGATTGAAACAGCGCAGAAAGAAAAAGCCGGTAAGATAGAGCTAACATCTAGGCCTTCTCGTGTGGCTGCTAATAAAATGTATCAAAAAATGGGCTTTAAGCTTCGCGATACAAATTTTTATAGATTGGATTTGTGATTTTACATCATAAATGAATATCATGTTCTAAAAAAGCATCTTAATAACGTGTTAATCATAGATAGATTTTATACCTTTGTAATCCTTTAAATAAATAAATTAGTACATGTCAAAGAAAATCAAATCAGCGCTGATTTCAGTTTACCACAAAGATGGATTGGATGATATATTGAAATCATTAAACGATTTAAATGTAAAATTAATTTCAACCGGTGGTACACGAGATTTCATTCAGTCGTTAGGATATGAATGTGAGTCAGTGGAAGATATTACAAATTATCCTTCAATACTTGGGGGGAGAGTTAAGACCTTACACCCAAAAATTTTTGGTGGGATTTTGTTTCGTCGAGAAGATGAATCGGATAAGAAAATAATTAAGTCGTATAGTATTCCTCCAATAGATTTAGTAATAGTCGACTTGTATCCTTTTGAAGATACAGTTGCATCAAATGCGTCGCAGGAAGATATTATCGAAAAGATTGATATAGGTGGCATATCTCTTATTAGGGGCGCAGCCAAAAATTATAATGATGTTGTAATTGTTCCATCAAAGATGCAATATCAAAAACTGGCAAATCTGCTTAAAAGCAAAAATGGCGAGACTGATATCGAAGATAGAAAAGAATTTGCAAAAGATGCATTTGCTGTTTCGTCAGCTTATGATTCTGCGATATTCAATTATTTTGATGATAATAATAATTCTTCATTGAGAGTTATAGCAGACGACAAGAAAGAGTTGAGATATGGAGAGAACCCCCATCAAAAGGGACATTTCTATGGAGATTTCAATAATATGTTTGAGCAATTGCATGGAAAAGAAATTTCGTATAACAATTTGCTTGATATTGATGCTGCAGTTAATCTGATAGGTGATTTTGACGAAACTGCTTTAGCTATATTGAAGCATAATAATGCTTGTGGCATGGCTTGTCGCCCAACTGTTAAGGAGGCTTGGGATGCAGCACTGGCAGCTGATCCAATTTCAGCTTTTGGCGGAATAGTTGTGACAAACAAAATAGTTGATGAAGATGCTGCTAGAGCTATCAGTGAAATTTTCTTCGAGGTACTTATTGCACCGGAATATTCGCAGGAGGCTCTTAATATTTTGTTTGAAAAGAAAAATAGAATTATTCTTAGACAGAAAGTAGATGTAAAAGCCTTAAAAGGTACCCAATATAGATCACTGCTTAACGGAGTTCTTATGCAAGACAAAGATACTGTTGTTGAGACAAGTGATAAACTAAAACAAGTTACAAAGAAAGCTCCTTTGGATAGTGAAATCGAGGATCTTTTATTTGCCAATGTTTTAGTGAAGCATACCAAGTCTAACGCAATAGTATTGGCAAAGAATAAACAATTAATTGCTAGCGGCACTGGTCAGACTTCGCGTGTGGATGCTTTGAGACAGGCAATAGAAAAGGCCAACACCTTTAACTTTGATTTGAATGGTGCTGTAATGGCATCCGATGCATTTTTCCCTTTTCCTGATTCAGTGGAAATTGCCGGAAAAGCTGGGATTACAGCTGTAATACAACCTGGGGGATCTATTAAGGACCAAGAGTCTATAGATTATTGTGACAATAACAACATATCGATGGTAACTACTGGTGTTAGGCATTTTAAACACTAATCATAGCTTAATAATTTATTGAGCTGTCTAATTAACTTAGAATATGAGATTTTTTTCATTTACACAAGAGTTGGCAATGGACCTTGGTACAGCCAATTCAATTATAGTGGGCAATAATGGTAAAATCCTCTTGGATGAACCATCTATAGTCGCATTAGATCGAAAGACCGATAAGATGATTGCTTTAGGAGAAAAAGCAAGACAGATGCACGGAAAGACTCACGAAAATATTATTACCGTTCGACCACTTAGAGATGGCGTGATTGCTGACTTTAATGCTGCAGAACAGATGATAAGAGGTATGATAAAAATGGCTACAAAGAATAGAGGGGGGCTGTTTTCGCCTTCACTTAGAGTAGTTATTTGTATTCCGTCCGGTAGTACAGAGGTTGAAATAAGAGCAGTTCGTGACTCAGCAGAACATGCAGGCGGACGTGACGTATATATGCTGTTTGAACCTATGGCTGCAGCTTTGGGTATTGGCCTAGACGTAGAAGTCCCAGAAGGAAACATGATTGTTGATATAGGTGGTGGTACTACTGAGATTGCTGTTATATCATTGGGTGGCATTGTTTCTAATAAATCTATAAAAATTGCAGGTGATGATCTGACAGAAGATATAATGGAATATATGAGCCGTCAACATAGCATGAAGGTAGGTGAGAGAACTGCAGAGCAAATTAAGATAAATGTTGGTTCGGTGCTAACGGAATTAGATAATCCACCGGAAGACTTTATAGTTCATGGTCCTAACAGGATGACTTCATTGCCAATGGATGTGCCCGTTTCGTATCAGGAAATAGCGCATTGTTTGGAAAAGTCTATTTCAAAAATAGATTCTGCTGTTCTAAGTGCTTTAGAACAAACTCCACCAGAGCTATATGCTGATATTGTGCGTAATGGTATATATTTGACGGGTGGTGGAGCAAATCTTAGAGGATTGGCAAAGCGTCTTAGTGATAAGATTGGAATTCCTTTTAAAGTGGTTGATGATCCCTTGCACGTTGTTGCAAAAGGTACCGGGATTGCATTGAAAAATATAGATAAGTTTACTTTCTTGATGAGATAATTTCTTCCTTAAGTATTTAAAAGCATAAAACTTTACCTATAGTTTTTGAATGAGGAGTCTATTCCAATTTATAATAAGAAATAGTTCATGGCTGATAGCAATTTTTTTAATTGCTATCAGTTTCTATCTTGTATTCACTCATAACTCATATCAAAGAAGTATCTACCTAAGCTCAGCAAATAGTGTGACAGGATGGGTTTTTGATGTATCGTCAGATATTAATTCATTTATGCACCTAAAGCAAAATAACCAAAAGCTATTGGAGCAAAATGCTTATCTGGAGAGAGAGCTTACTAATCTGAAATCATATGTTAATGATCTTAAACTTGATACTATGAGTACTAACGCTTTCTTGAAAGACTCTATGGATACTGAAGCTCAATTCTCGTTTATACCTGCTGAAGTTACTAATGTTAGTTTTTCGGGCGTTAATAACTTTATTACTGTAAATAAGGGCTTAATACATGGTGTAGAGGCAGATATGGGAGTGGTTTCACACGATGGTGTGGTAGGAGTTGTGCTTACGGCTTCAAACAGATATTCTGTAATAATTCCTATTTTAAATCCAAAATTTAGATTGAGTGCTAAGCTTAAGAACTCCGACAATTCCGGATCAATATCATGGAATGGCAAGGACTTGACTGTTGCACAATTAGGAGAATTACCTAAACACGAGGTTTTTGAGGTTGGAGATACAGTTGTTACAAGTTTCTCGCGCATTTTCCCTAAAGATATTGTGATTGGTTATGTTAAAGGATCAACAATATCTAGTGACGACAACTTTAATAATTTAAATCTTAATCTGGCCACTAATTTTCATTCATTAATGGGTGTGCTGATAATTAAAGATAAGTACTTCGCAGAGAAAAATAACTTAGAGGAATCTATTAGGTAGTATGAAGATTGTAGATATTGTTAGAGAGTTTTTTTTGTTTATTGCATTGGTGCTATTACAGGTATTGGTTTTGAATAAGATATCACTGCTTAGCATCGCAACTCCATTTTTATATATTTATTTTGTTATAAAATTACCTTTTCATAGAAATAAATTCTATGTAATTATTACATCCTTTTTAATGGGTATTATTATTGATATATTTTTAAATACCCCCGGAGTTAACGCTGCTGCTCTTACAATTGCTGCTACACTTAGATCTGTTCTGATTCCACTTTTTTATCCCAAAAATGAATTGGATGTTTTAGTTCCCGTTATAAGAAATAATACTGTTTCGTTTATCAAATACTCTATTGTTATGATATTGATACATCATACATTGTTATTTTTTATTGATTCTCTTTCATTATTTAGTGTTACAGAAACCATCTATCGAATTATTGCCTCATCCTTATTATCATTAATTTTGGTCTTATCTTTGGATTCTTTATTTTTTAGAAAGGGTAAAGTACTTGGCTGAAAAAAAAAATAAATACGCTAAAAGGAGGTATGTAATCATTTCTATTGTGGTTATGATTATTGTTGTTTATTCGGCTCAGCTGTTTAAACTTCAAATTATGAGCCCGGAATATAGGAAATATGCAGATAGTAATGCTTTTTATAGAAAAACATTATATCCTGCACGCGGATCTATTTATGATAGAAATGGCAATTTGCTGGTTTACAATAAACCAACATACGACGTGATGATGGTTGTGAGAGAGATGGGTGACTTTGATACTCTTGATTTTTGTAATACCTTAAATATTGATATTGAGTCATTTAGGCAGCTTGATGCTGAAATGAGAGATAAAAGAAGAAATCCCGGATATTCGTCATACACTCCACAATTATTTAAAACGCAGCTAGACATAGAAGAATATGGACTTCTGCAAGAGAAACTTTATAAATTCCCGGGAGTATATATTCAGAATAGAACTGAACGTCAGTATAAGTACCCTAATATGGGATTGATACTAGGATATGTGGCCGAAGTAGATAAAAATAAGATGGCCGCTGATCCTTATTATGTTAGAGGTGATTATGTTGGGAAATCGGGAATTGAACTTTCACACGAGGAAGATCTGAGAGGGGAAAAAGGAGTGGAGGTATTATTGCGTGATGCCCATGGTCGTATTCAAGGTAAATATAAAGATGGTGAATTTGATAAGTTGCCGGAATCAGGTCGTGATTTAACTCTTTCTGTTGACATTGATTTACAAGCTTATGGTGAGTATCTTATGCAAAATAAGATAGGTTCTATAATTATGATTGAACCTGAGACAGGAGAAATTTTGTGTATGGTGGCAGCACCTTCTTATGATCCATCTATACTTACTGGTAAGAATTTTGGCAAGAACTACTTGCAGCTTGAAAGAGACCCGTATAAACCACTAATTAACAGGGCTACATCTGGTCTGTATCCACCCGGATCCACCTTTAAACCATCACAAGGGCTAATTTTTTTGCAGGAAGGAATAATTAGTCCTGAAACAAGATATAGTTGTTATGGAGGATATCCACCACTTGGTGGTAGACCAAAGTGTCACGGGCATCCTTCGCCTTTGAATTTGCAGCCTTCGATTGCAACATCCTGCAACTCCTTTTTCTGCTATGGGCTTAATGCTATGATAAGCAACAGAACTAAATATACGAGTAATTTAGAAGCTTTTGAGGTTTGGAAAAACCATATGGTAAATTTGGGATTTGGGTATAAATTAGATGTGGACTTACCATCTGAAAAAAGAGGGTTTATACCCAACAGTAAATATTATTCAAATGCATTTAAGACTGAAAAGTGGAATGCTCATAATATAATATCAATTGCAATTGGTCAGGGTGAAATATTATCTACGCCTTTGCAATTAGCAAATTTTTCGGCACTGATAGCTAATAGAGGATATTATTATAAACCTCATGTAGTGAAAGAGAGAAAGGGCAAATCTATAGATACTTTATACACAAAAAGAAGAGAGTCGGGAATAGATAGAGAGCATTTTGAATTAACAGTTAATGGAATGGCGGATGCTGTTACCAACGGTACTTGTAGAAGAGTGAATATGGAGCCCTATCTAACAGTATGTGGAAAAACAGGTACTGCAGAAAACCCACATGGAGCTGACCATTCTTTATTTATTGGCTTTGCTCCTAAAGATGATCCAAAAGTTGCAATCGCAGTGATAGTTGAGAATGGTGGTTTTGGAGCAACAAATGCAGTTCCAATTGCCAGATTGATGTTGCAGAAGCATCTTATGGGTGAAATTATGGAACAAGATAAATATTTAGAGAAATCTTTAGCCGAACGTGTAATTTTACCATTCATATATAAGAAAAATATGGATAAAGCATTGAGTGCTAGCAATGCCGAGTAACAAAATATGTATAGAATAAGTAATATACCTCATGATAAAGAGCATATAGACTGGTTTACAGTTGTAATGTATTTGCTATTTGTTGTTTTGGGTTGGTTTAATATATATGCTGCAAGTTTCGATCTTGAAACTTCTGTCAGTATGTTTGATATATCCGGTAGAGCAGGGATGCAGCTTGTCTGGATTGGGGTATCTTTAGTTGTGATTTTTACTATACTTAAATTAGATATTTCCTTTTTTGAAAACAATGCTTTCTTGTTCTATCTTATTGGTATTGGGGTTTTAGTTCTTACCTATTTTGTTGCACCCGATATTAAAGGTTCGCGATCATGGTTGGTGATTGGAAGTTTTAGATTGCAACCTGCTGAGTTTATGAAGTTTGTAAATGTGCTAATGCTTTCTAAAATATTTAGCATATATAACTTTAAATTGATGGAGCCAAAAAATATTTTAATGGTTTCAGCTGTAATATTATTGCCAACTATTTTAGTTATTATGCAAAGCGAGACGGGGACTGCGTTAGTTTACCTTAGCCTGATTTTTGTACTGTATAGGGAGGGATTGCCTGGTGGATTCTTATTTATGGGAGTAGCTTTTATAATTTACTTTGTACTAACTATAAAGTTCTCTGGTACAGAATTGGGGGTGCTATCATTGGGTGAGATTTATACGGTAGGCTTGATTATATTTTTTGCGGCATTGCTAGTTAAAAACTATATGAAAAGAAATGATGTTCCCATCATAATGATTTCTATTGGACTAATTATATCTGGAATAGGTGTTGTAATGAGTAGATTGGGGATTGATGTTAATGTGGGTTTACTTGCATTAATTGGCTTAGGCACAATATCATTATATCTTTTGTATCTATTGTTGAGATATAGAAGAAGAACATATCTGTATATTCTTCTTTTTGTTCTGGGCTCATTTGCTTTTGTAGAGTCTAGTGAATATGTTTTTATGGATATAATGCAGCCTCACCAACAAATGCGTATAAAAGTTACTTTGGGGATGGAGCAAGATTTGCAAGGATCTGGTTATCACGTGGGGCAGTCTAAAATTGCAATTGGTTCCGGTGGTCTCACCGGCAAAGGATATTTAAATGGAACTCAAACGAAGTTGAAGTATGTACCTGAGCAGGATACAGATTTTATATTTTGTACAATTGGAGAAGAGTGGGGCTTCTTGGGGTCTCTTATCACTCTTGTGATGTTTGCTGTATTTATAATTAGATTAATTATTATGTCTGAACGGCAAGTTACTACTTTTGGACGGGTGTATGGGTATGGAGTTGTTAGTATTTTCTTGTTTCACTTATTAGTAAACATTGGCATGGTAATTGGCATTATGCCCGTAATCGGTATCCCCCTTCCATTTTTTAGCTATGGAGGTTCATCTATATTGGCATTTTCTATATTGCTATTTGTATTTCTTAGGATAGATAAGTCAAGGAAAAAATATTAATATAACACTAATGTTAGTAGATTCAGATAGAATAAACTTATTCTTTTCGGAAAAGGTACCCTTAATCTCAATATTATTAAAAGGGCTAGGGCAAATCATGTTGCAGGAAAATGTTATAACTGGTTTGATTTTTTTGATTGGGTTGTCAATAGGTTCGCACACAATGGCTATAGCAGCAATAGTATCAGTTGTAAGCGGCAATATTGTTGCTGTACTTCTTAAATATGACAAGAAAGAGATAAAATCAGGTTTGTATGGTTTCAGCCCGGCACTGGTTGGTGTGGCATTGATATTGTTTTACAAACCTCAAGCGATAGTGTGGTGTAGTATAGTTGTTGGTTCTATGCTTGCGGCTATCCTTCAACATTTTTTTATTGTAAAAAAAATACCTGCATTCACTCTTCCTTTTGTATTAGTTACATGGGCAGCTTTATATCTGTTTAATAATTTATATATAATTGAGCCTTCAATGGTCTTAAAAGATAATGATGAAATAATTAATAAATATATGTTTGCTTTTAGAGGGATTGGGCAAGTGATATTTCAAGAAAAAACAATTATTGGTGTTGTTTTCTTTATTGGCATCCTAATAGCCTCTCCAATAAAGGCAGCATTTGCAATAACTGCTTCAATTATTTCGGGTCTTGTGGCTATTTTTCTATTTATGCCTATTGATTCAATATATATGGGATTATTTAGTTTTAATGCAGTGTTATGTGCAATTGTATTTGCAAGTAAAAATACAAATGGTATATTTTTCGCGGCATTATCTGTAATGCTATCATTGATAATTTCAGTTTTAATGTTTAAACTCAATCTTACTCAATTGACATTCCCATTTGTAGCGGCTTCTGCTACGATTATAGTCATTGAAAATAGATTAAAAAAGAATTAATATATTTGCAGCACGCAGATTAAATTACAGTACTGTTATGTTTAAACCTCATAAAATTATATTCTATGTAGTTTTGTTATTATTGACAACTACTTTAAATGCACAGGTAAAGTTGAGTAATAATGCCAAAATTAGCTTGATGACTGCCTCTCCATGGTCGGAGGCTGTATATGCATTATTTGGTCACACAGCACTTTATGTTGAAGATGATTCGACGGGGGTGGAAGGAGTTTTTAATTATGGTTTTTTTGATAGCTCCCAGCCAAATTTTATGTATAATTTTATTAGGGGTAAAACTGATTATGTGTTAGGAGTTCAGACCCTTGAACAGTTTATTACGGATTATAAAATCAAAGGGGTAGAAGTTGTGGAGCAAGAGTTAAATATGTCGCAAGTTGAAAAACAAAAGATGTGGGAGGCTCTATACATAAATCAGTTGCCGGAAAACAGAAGGTATAGATATAATTATTTTTATGATAATTGTGTTACCAGACCTCGTGATTTGATTGAAGAGTTTGTGAATGGAGAGATATTATATCCGGAAGATATCTCAACTCAGACTTATAGAGATTTAATTCATGAATGTGTTGAGAGTTATCCATGGATAAAATTTGGAATAGATCTAATTATTGGTAGTGATGCAGATATTGCAATCAATCTTCGTCAAAAAATGTTCTTGCCAATCTATTTAATGAATGCTTTAGATAATTCAACAATAGCTATAAATGATACTGTATCTAAACCGATTGTAAGTACAAGAGAAGTGGTTGTGGAGAAGACTTCAGGCGATAAATCAATTAACGAATTATCTATGATATCTCCAATTGTTACAGCATTCGCATTAATAATTCTTACAGTTGTGATTTCTCTGTACCAATTAAAAGGAGGTCATGGTCTTATAATTAAATTATATGATACTTTGCTTTTTGGAATAACAGGAATAGGTGGCTTTATTATTCTATATTTAACCTTTTTCTCAGAACATCCCGCTACGGATTCAAATTGGAATTTTGTGTGGATGAATCTTTTTGCACTGATAGTGCCTATTTTTATTTGGCTAAAGCCTTTAAAAAATGTGGTAAGTTTATATCATTTTACTAACTTTGCCGTTCTAACGTTGTTCCTATTGCTATGGTGGGCAATACCGCAAAAAATACCATACGCAACTATCCCATTTACAATAAGTTTATTATTTAGATCGGGAATATATATTATTATGTGGAGAAGAAAAAAGAACTGTAAGTAAGTTCTTTTCTTCAAAAAATAATAAAGTATATATAGAAAACTAATGTTAGCTTGATTATTGCATATATAAAAATATAAATTGATTAAATGATTAAATTAGTAACTTCACTTGTATTATTTTTATCTATTACCCAGGTAATGGCGGGTGAAGCTCATGTAACCCCTAAATTGGTGGTAGGTATTACAATTGATCAATTGCGAGGTGACTATCTGGAGCTTTTTAAGCATGCATTTGGTGAAAAAGGGTTCAAACGATTGATGAATGAGGGATTAGTGTATTCGGATATGAAGTTTAACTTTCCTAACGTAGATCGTGCTTCTTCAATCGCAACAATATATACAGGTGCTAATCCTGCTTATCATGGGATTATCGGGGAGAATAAGCTAAATCAGAATGAAAACTTAGAAGTGTCGTCTTTTAAAGATGATTTTTATACGGGAGTTTTTACTAATGATAGATACTCTCCATTATCTATAAGGGTTTCTACTTTAACAGATGAGCTTAAGATAGCCTCAAATGGACAGTCTGACGTGTTTGCTTTTGCTCCGGATGCCTCTCAAGCATTGAGTACGGGAGGTCATGCTGCAACTGCAGCATATTGGGTTGACAATTCAACCGGATTATGGGCAACATCTTCATTTTACAGGACTCAGAGATCTCTAGTTGATCAATATAATAAGACACAAGAGTCATTGTCTAAGAGAGTTAATTCAATATCATGGCGTCCGGAAATAGATGTTTCTAATTATAAAGCATTTCCTTATACACAGAATATATATAACTTTCAGCACTTTTTTGGAGCTGATAAAAAAAATAGCATTAAACTTCTGAAGCAATCACCTTATGTTAATAATGAAGTTAGGAATATTGCAGAGAAGGTTTTGAAGTTTAATAATTTGGGAAAGAGAGAGAATCCTGATTTTTTGGCTCTGACTTTCTATGCCGGAACTTATGAAAACTCTCTTGATAAAAACTATTCGATAGAAATTCAAGATACTTATCGCAGACTGGATAATGATATTGCTGAGCTATTGGACTTAATAGATGAGAATGTGGGCTTTGAAAATGCTCTCATTTTTGTTGTGTCTACCGGATATTTCAATGAACAAGAGATATTTCCGGAAGGATATATATCATCGGGTGGAGATTTTTATCCGGAAAGAAGTGCTTCACTGCTTAATATGTATCTAATGGCAATATATGGTCGTGAGCAGTGGATAAGCAAGTATTACAATCAACAAATATTTTTTAATCGAAAATTGATTGAAGATAAAAAAATAAACTTTGTTGAGCTTCAGCAAAAAGCAGCCGAGTTTCTTGTTCAATCGGCCGGAATTCAGGATGTTGTGACTTCATATCAAATGCTTCATGGCGCATATAATCAAAACGTACAGTTTTATAGAAACGGATATTATAAAGGCATTTCCGGAGACTTATATATTGAAATGCAGCCCGGATGGAGAATTAAGTATGAGAATACTGACTCAGAGGATAATTTCAGAGTAAGACAGAATGCTATAGTTACACCTATTATATTTTTTGGTAATAACATTAAACCTCAGAAGATTAGTAGGACTGTGGATGCTACTGAAATAGCACCCAGTGTTGCTCATAGGTTAAGAATTAGAGCTCCTAATGGTTCTCGAGTGCCAGTGTTAAACGAATTATTTTAAATGTAATTACATCAAATTTATAATCAGATTAAAACAAGACAATTATATGGGATTCAATAAATTTATAAGCAAGATATTTGGGAATAAAGCTCAGAGGGATTTAAATAAAATAAATCCTATCGTGAATAAGATTAAAGATGCATATCCAGCGATTTCTAAGCTGTCAAATGACGAGCTTAGAGCTAAAACAAAGGAGTTGGAAGATACTATAAGCAGATATATTCATGAAGATAGAGCAAAAGTAAAGGAACTTAAGAAAAATATTAATAGCATCGACATGGAGAAAAGAGAGTCGGTGTGGAAAGAGATTGACAAAATAGAAGAGGAAATAACAAAGAAAATAGAAATAGTACTCGAAGATATTTTGCCGGAAGCTTTCTCTATTGTAAAGGAGACTGCTAAAAGATTTACAGAGAATGAAGAGATAGTGGTTACAGCTACGGAATTTGATAAAGATCTTGCTGCGACTCACGATTTTGTTAGAATCGATGGTGATAAGGCTATTTACAAAAATAGATGGCTTGCAGGAGGTAATGAAGTGGTTTGGGATATGATTCATTATGATGTGCAACTTTTTGGTGGAGTTGTTTTGCATCAGGGGAAAATAGCTGAGATGGCAACGGGTGAAGGTAAAACTTTGGTTGCAACTCTTCCTGTCTTCCTGAATGCGTTGACTCACAGAGGAGTGCATGTTGTAACTGTTAATGATTATCTTTCAAAGCGAGACTCTGAATGGATGGGACCTATATATATGTTTCACGGCTTATCAGTTGATTGTATTGATAAACATCAGCCTAATTCGGATGCTAGACGTAAGGCGTATGAGTCTGATATAACATTTGGAACAAACAATGAGTTTGGTTTTGACTATCTTAGAGATAATATGGCTATCTCTTCTAAAGACCTTGTGCAACGTGTACATAATTTTGCAATTGTGGACGAGGTGGACTCAGTTTTAATTGACGATGCCAGAACTCCTCTTATTATTTCTGGTCCTGTGCCAAAAGGAGATGATCAACTTTTTGATGTTTTTAGACCAAAAGTAGAACATTTAGTTAAGCTACAAAGAGAGTTTACAACTAAGCTTCTTGCTGATGCTCGTATTAAAATGGCATCGAGTGATAAAAAAGAACAAGAAGAGGGTATGTTGCTTTTGTTTAGATCATATAAGGGTATGCCAAAGTATAAACCTCTTATAAAATATCTGAGTGAGCAAGGAGTTAAGGCTGCATTATTAAAGACAGAAGAGTTTTATATGCAGGAGCAGTCGAGAAATATGCATGTTGCTACTGATCCTCTATTTTTTGTGATAGATGAAAAACAGAATAGTATAGAGTTGACTGATAAGGGTATAGACGCACTTACCGGAAACTCAGATGATCCATATTTCTTTGTTTTACCAGATATTGCAGGTCAGCTTGCGGAATTGGAGAATATGGATCTGTCGGAAGAAGAAATAACTAATAAAAAAGACGAGTTACTTCAGAATTATGCTATAAAGTCAGAGAGAGTGCATACCGTTAATCAATTATTAAAAGCATATACATTATTTGAAAAAGATGATGAGTATGTCGTAATTGATAATAAAGTGAAGATTGTAGATGAGCAAACTGGTAGAATTATGGAGGGACGTAGATACTCTGACGGATTACACCAGGCAATAGAGGCAAAAGAGCATGTGAAGGTTGAAGCTGCAACTCAGACTTTTGCTACAATCACACTTCAGAACTACTTTAGAATGTATAATAAGCTTTCAGGTATGACAGGTACTGCTGAGACTGAAGCTGGAGAGTTCTGGGATATCTACAAACTAGATGTTGTAGTAATACCAACGAATCGTCCAATTTTGAGAAACGACATGAACGACCGTATTTATAAAACTAAAAGAGAGAAATATATGGCCGTAATTGAAGAAATTGAGAGCTATATTTCTAATGGTCGTCCCGTATTGGTGGGTACTACATCAGTTGAGATATCTGAATTGCTTGGCAGAATGCTTACTTTGAGAAAAATTACTCATAATGTATTGAATGCTAAACTACATCAACGAGAGGCTGAAATTGTTGCTAATGCTGGTCAAGAAGGTATGGTGACGATTGCAACAAATATGGCTGGTAGGGGAACTGATATAAAATTATCTAAATCTGTGAAGGATGCTGGTGGATTGGCAATTATTGGAACAGAGCGACATGAGAGTAGACGTGTGGATAGACAGTTGAGAGGTCGTGCCGGACGACAGGGAGATCCTGGTTCTTCAGTTTTCTTCGTTTCTTTAGAAGATGATTTGATGCGTTTGTTCGCAACTGAAAAGATTGCCGGACTTATGGATAGAATGGGATTCAAGGAAGGTGATGTTTTGGAACATGACATGTTAAATAAATCAGTTGAAAGAGCTCAAAAGAAAGTTGAAGAAAACAACTTTGGAATTAGAAAGAGACTTTTGGAATATGATGATGTTATGAACTCACAACGTGAAGTTATATATAAGCGCCGAAGAAATGCTTTAATTGGTGAACGTATTGAAAATGATGTTGCTAACATAATAAAAGATACAGCTAGAAGTATTGTTGAAATTAATGAAGGTGACTATGAAGGAATAAAACACGATCTCTTTAGGGTGATGGCATTGGATGTGCCATTCACAGAAGAGGATATGAAGGATATGAAAATGGAGTCTCAGCTTGAAACAGTTATGGAAAGCGCTATTAGTGCTTTCAAAAGAAAAACTGATAGAATGGCTGAGATCGTTAACCCAGTGATAAAAGATGTGTATGAGAACCAGGGTGCATTATATGAGAATATTCTTATTCCAATTACTGATGGGAAAAAGGTATATAATATATCAACTAATTTAAAAGATGCTTTTGAATCTGAGTCTAAGGAGTTGGTTAAGTCTTTTGAAAAATCTATACTGCTCCATACTATTGATGAGAATTGGAAAGATCACTTGAGGGAAATGGATGATTTGCGTCAGTCTGTTCAGAATGCTAGTTATGAGCAGAAGGACCCTTTACTGATTTATAAATTGGAATCGTTTAATCTCTTTAAATTAATGGTTAATGATGTTAATTCGAAAGCTGTGTCAGTATTAATGAGAGGACAGGTACCAATACAAGATCCTCAAAATGTAAAACAGGCAGCCCCTGAACAAAAAACAGATTATAGTAAATATAGAACTCAAAAAGATGAAATGGGAGGTTCTGTGTCGAATAATGAAAGCTCGCAAAAAACACAAGAGCG
The DNA here is from genome assembly GCA_964535975.1 of uncultured Proteiniphilum sp. Lineage (GTDB taxonomy): Bacteria > Bacteroidota > Bacteroidia > Bacteroidales > Dysgonomonadaceae > Petrimonas. The sequence goes on from CAZHWC010000002.1 coordinate 30,656, forward strand.
CAAGTTGGCACCGGTTAGAGTAGAGAAAAAAGTTGGAAGAAATGAACCATGTCCGTGTGGAAGCGGAAAAAAATACAAGAGCTGTCATGGCAAGAACGAATAAATAATAGTTTTGCAAGCTTTAGCATTTTACCACCCGAAGAAAGAATATTTCTTCGGGTGTTTCTTTTTAATAAAAGTGATAGAATGGTATTCAAAATAGTAAATTATCAGTGATTTCCTTTTGTTAAATCATGAAAAAGCTGTACCTTAGTGTGATATTTTAAATACATATTCAATATATATTTATGACGCTGATAATAAGTGATTTATAAATATATAATAAAGAAAATTAATCACATAATAATATGATTGACCAAGAAGATAGAGTCATTAAGATTAACATCGAAGATGAAATGAAATCGGCATACATCGACTATTCGATGTCTGTTATTGTATCGCGTGCATTACCTGACGTTAGAGATGGTTTTAAGCCTGTTCACAGACGAATACTTTTTGGTATGTCTGAATTGGGAAACTATTCGGATAAACCTCACAAGAAATCGGCAAGAATTGTCGGTGAAGTACTTGGTAAATACCACCCACACGGTGATTTATCTGTCTATAATGCTATGGTGCGTTTAGCGCAGACTTGGAGTATGCGATATACTCTTGTGGATGGGCAGGGTAATATGGGTAGTGTGGATGGCGATAGTCCGGCTGCAATGCGATATACCGAGGCACGATTAAATAAACTATCTGAAGAGATGCTTCGAGATATAGAAAAAGAGACTGTGGATTTTCAGTTAAACTTTGATGATACTCTTCAAGAGCCTACCGTTTTACCAACACGAATTCCAAATCTCCTTATTAATGGTGCTTCTGGCATTGCAGTAGGTATGGCAACTAATATGGCACCTCATAACTTGTCGGAAGTTATCGACGGCATCATTGAATATATAGATAATAATGATATTACAATAGAGGAGTTAATGGCATTTGTTAAAGCTCCCGACTTCCCAACAGGTGGATACATTTATGGTTATAAGGGAGTACAGGATGCATTTGAGACTGGTAGAGGTCGTATTGTGATGAGAGGTAGGGCAGAGATTGAGTCTGAGAAAAATCATGATCAAATTATTATCTCTGAAATTCCTTATCTTGTTAATAAAGCTGATTTAATTAAGTCAATAGCAGACCTGGTTTCTGATAAAAAAATAGAAGGAATATCTAATGTAAACGATGAGTCTGATAGACAAGGTATGCGTATTGTTGTTGATGTTAAGCGTGATGCAAATGCAAATGTAGTGCTTAATATGCTTTACAGATATACAACATTACAATCATCTTTTAGTGTAAATAATATTGCTTTGGTTAAAGGTCGCCCTATGCTACTTAATCTTAAGCAAATGATAGAGTTGTTTGTAGAGCATAGGCATGAAGTTGTTGTCAGAAGGACTAGGTTTGAGCTTCGAAAAGCTGAAGAGAGAGCCCATATCTTAGAAGGTCTTATTATTGCTTCTGATAATATTGATGAAGTAATCTCTATAATTCGTGGTTCTTCAACTCCTCAAGAAGCAGTTCAGAGTTTGATGGCGCGATTTGGCTTAAGCGAGATTCAATCGCGTGCAATTGTTGAAATGAGATTAAGACAGCTTACTGGACTTGAGCAGAGTAAGTTGCGTGGTGAGTTTGACGAGATTCAGAAATTGATAGCTCATCTAAATAACATTCTTAATGATGAAGATTTACGAATGAAGATCATTAAAGATGAACTTATTGAGATTAAAGATAAGTTTGGTGATGATCGCAGATCAGAGATTGTGTATTCTTCTGAAGAGATGAATGCTGAAGACTTCTACTCTGATGATGAGATGATTATTACAATTTCTCACATGGGATATATCAAGCGTACCCCTCTTAGTGATTTTAGAGCTCAAAATAGAGGTGGAGTAGGGGCTCGTGGTTCTCAAACCCGGGATGAGGATTTTGTTGAATATATCTATCCAGCTACTAATCATAACTATATGCTCTTTTTTACTCAAAAAGGAAAATGTTATTGGTTGAGAGTGTTTGAGATTCCTGAAGGTTCAAGAACTTCTCGAGGAAGAGCTGTACAAAATCTATTAAACATTGATTCTGATGATAGTATAACAGCTTTTATTCGTGTAAATACACTTGAAGATGAAGAATATATAAACTCTAATTATTTGATTTTTGCTACAGAACATGGATTTGTGAAAAAAACAGTATTAGAAGCTTATTCTCGTCCTCGTCAAAGTGGTGTGATGGCAATTGGATTGAGATCATTTGATAAAGTTGTAGCTGTTAGATTAACCGATGGTAATAAGGATATTATAATGTCCAATAAAAATGGTCGTGCAGTCAGATATAATGAAACAGACGTAAGACCAATGGGGCGTACTGCAAGCGGAGTAAAAGGTATGACCATAGATAAGAAGAATGATTCTATTGTTGGCATGATAGCAATGGATTCCGATTCGACAGATTCAATACTTGTTGTATCTGAGCAGGGGTATGGAAAAAGAACTCTGCTAAATGATGAGGATGGGGAACCGGTTTACAGAGTTACAAGAAGGGGTGGTAAAGGTGTTAAGACCTTGAATATTACTGAAAAAACGGGTAAGTTAGTTTCAATTAAGAGCGTGACTGATGAGAATGACTTGATGATTATTAATAAGTCAGGTATAACTATTCGTCTAAATGTTTCTGATATTCGTATTTCTGGAAGAGCAACACAAGGGGTGAGATTGATTAATTTGGATAGAAGGAATGATGAGATTGCTTCAGTATGTAAGGTGAATTCAATAGATGAAGAGGAAGATAATATTGATTTGTCTGTAGAAAATATAGAAAATATCAACAATACAAAAGAAAACTCTGAGGAATAGCATCTTATTTTTAAACTATTTCTAACTTTACAGTCTATAAATAAATGTAACATCATTAATTTTACGTACAATATTAATTTAAACAGAAATATAACAATGAAAGTGATGAAAAAAATTTTATTCTTAACTACAGTAACTATTTTTGCTGCGTCTTCTATTTTCGCACAGAAGTCTGTTCTGCGAGATGCTAAAAGATCACTTGGAAGTAATGATCTTAAGGAGGCTCGTACTTTAATTAAACTAGCAATTGAGAATGCCGAGACTGCTAATGAAGCTGAAACTTGGAAAATTTATGGAGACATTGGTGATAAGGAGTTTGATAATGAGAAAACAAATGAAATGCTAGGTAAATCAGCAAATGAAAAGGCTATGTATGATGGACTATTTGAGTCTTATATGCCTTATATTAAAGCTGATTCACTAGGTGAAATTCCTAATGCCAAAGGAAAAATTAAAAATAAATTTAGAAAAGAAATTCAAGGTAAATTAGTTGCAAATCATCAGTTTTACATTAATGGTGGTATCTATTATAATGATAAACATGAATATTCAAAGGCGACTGACTTTTTTGAAGTATACTGGAATATACCTACACTGACAATGTTCGACGGAATGAAAGATGCTTTTGTTCTTGATAGCACATATCAGACTATAAAGTATTATGCAATAATTACTGCAATTCAGGGTGAAGAGCATGATAGAGCATTGAGATTGCTGAAAAGAGCTGCTAATGAGCCTTTTATAGAAAATAGCGCATTTCAAGAAAGTGATTTGTATGAATTAATGGCAAGTGAATATATGCAACTTGGAGATACAACAAAGTATATAGAAACTTTGTATTCCGGAGCAGATAAGTTTCCTAAGAGCAAGTATTTTATTCCCAACCTGGTAAATGTTTTTATTCGTAACGGTGAAAACGATAAAGCTATGGAATATCTTGATAGTGCTATTAAAAATGACCCATCAAATGCTTGTGATCTAAACAGCGTCAAAGGTGCATTACTTGCAGAAAAAGGAGATTTTAAAGCAGCAGAACAGGAATATAGGAAAGCACTGGAGCAAGATCCAAATTGTGAAAGAGCATTAGAGCAAATTGCTGTTAATTATATACTCCAGGCTCAAGATTTAAAAGAAGTAACTGCAACTATATCTGATCGCAAAGAGCAACTGGAAAATGATAAAAAAACTATTGAGCTTTATGAGACTTCATTGCCTTTTTTAGAGAAGTTTGCTGCTTCTTTGAAAGAAAGAGCTGCAACTCAAACCGAATTGGATGGGGCTTTAATGAAGCTAAGGAATGTTTATTATAACTTAAGTATGATGGGTGTTGACAAATCATCAGAGCTTAAGGAAGTCGAAGAACAGTTAGGATTATAAATAACGTAAAGTCTTTGAAATACTTAAAATGGGTAACTATATTATTAATAGTTGCCCTTTTGAATATTTATTTGTTCCGACCTGGTATTAAACTTTCAAAAAATGAAATTATTAAAGTGGGATAGTGTTATTTGATATATAATTATAATACAATAATAATTAAACATAATGGTGATTATGCTTAAATTATAAATCTAGTATTTGTACCAAATCTAAGTCTTTTTTATTACTTTTGCAATAATAAAAAATATATTGATGTCGATTAAGACATTCTATTTTTTATTCAGCTATTTTGAAATAAACATTTTTGTGTTAATTGTCTATATTAAATATCATAGATATTTAGACCTCAATTAATTGTAAAAACAGTAATTATGAGCAATAATCAAAGGTATATTCAGCGTGGAGTTTCTGCATCTAAAGAAGATGTTCATAACGCAATTAAGAACATTGATAAGGGGTTGTTTCCAAATTCTTTTTGTAAGATAATCCCGGATATTTTAGGCGGAGATCCAAATTATTGTAATATAATGCATGCTGATGGTGCTGGAACAAAGTCCTCTCTTGCGTATATATATTGGCGTGAAACAGGTGATTTGTCTGTATGGAAAGGGATTGCGCAAGATGCTTTAATAATGAATATCGATGATTTGCTTTGTGTCGGTGCTACTGATGATATTTTGCTCTCTTCGACTATTGGACGTAATAAGAATCTAATCCCGGGTGAAGTGATTTCTGCAATAATTAATGGAACTAATGAACTTTGTGAAGAGTTGAGTTCCTTAGGTGTTAATGTTTACCCTACAGGTGGCGAAACTGCTGACGTAGGAGATGTTGTTCGCACTATAATTGTTGATAGCACTGTAGCATGCAGAATGAAAAGAGAAGATGTGATAGATAATAATAACATCCAGGATGGAGATGTTATTGTTGGTTTATCTTCTTCAGGCCAAGCTACTTATGAGAAAGAATATAATGGCGGAATGGGAAGCAATGGCCTAACATCTGCTCGCCATGATGTTTTTCATAATTATATTGTCAATAAATATCCTGAGAGCTTTGATAATTCTATTCCATCAGAATTAGTTTATTCTGGTAAATTAAAACTTACAGACAATATTGATAAATTAGGAATTAATGCGGGAAAACTAGTCTTATCTCCTACCCGAACATATGCTCCTATTATTTCTGAAGTACTTAAAAGTATGAGAAAGGAAATACATGGTATGATTCATTGCTCTGGTGGTGCTCAGACAAAAATATTACACTTTTTAAATGATAATTTTAGAGTGATTAAAGATAATATGTTTCCAGTACCTCCCTTATTTAGTATTATTCAGGAACAGTCAAATACTGATTGGAAAGAAATGTATAAGGTTTTTAATATGGGACACAGAATGGAGGTTTATCTTCCTGAAAAAAATGCACAGAAGGTTATTGATATATCAAAATCGTTTAATGTGGATGCTCAAATTGTAGGTCGCGTAGAAAAATCAAGAAATAAGGAATTAATAATTAAAAGCGAGTTTGGACTATTCGAGTACAAGTAATCTGTGTATTTATACTAAAAATATATAATAAGGAATTTTAAATATATGTCGGAAAGCTCACTATTAGAAAAATTAAATTATCTAGTAACTAGATTTGATGAAATAGGAACATTAATAACTGATCCAGAGGTTATTAGTGATATGAAGAGGTTTGTAAAATTAAATAAAGAATATAGTGAACTTCATAAAATTGTCGACGCTAGAAACGAATACAAGAATGCATTGGATGCAATCGAAGAAGCTAAGATTATTTTAGATAATGAGAGTGACTCAGATCTTAGAATGTTGGCAAATGATGATTTATCTGTAAATCAGGAAAAAATTCCCTTTCTAGAAGAAAAAATAAAGCTTTTATTAATCCCTGCTGATCCGGAAGATGGTAAGAATGTAATAATGGAAATAAGAGGAGGAACTGGTGGAGACGAAGCATCAATCTTTGCAGGGGATTTATTTAAGATGTACTCAAAATATTGTGAAGATAAAGGTTGGCAAACAGAAATTACAAGCTTTACAGAAGGTACAGCCGGTGGTTTTAAGGAGATTATATTTAAAGTATCAGGAAATGATATTTATGGTACTCTTAAATATGAATCTGGTGTGCATCGTGTTCAAAGAGTTCCGCAAACTGAGACACAAGGACGAGTACATACATCAGCAGCAACTGTTGCCGTTTTACCCGAAGCAGAGGAGTTTGATATTGAAATTAACCCGGCAGATATAGAAGTGCAAACTGCACGCTCTAGCGGAGCAGGTGGTCAGCATGTTAATAAAGTTGAGACGAAGGTTCAGTTAACTCATAAGCCTACAGGTATAGTTATTGTTTGCCAAGCTGGTCGTTCGCAAGTACAAAATAGAGAAACGGCTATGCAGATGCTTAGAGCAAAATTGTACGATATTGAATTAACTAAACGTGTTGGCGATATAGCTTCTAGGAGAAAAACACTTGTCTCAACGGGAGATAGATCTGCCAAAATTCGTACATATAACTATCCTCAAGGACGAATAACTGATCACAGAATAAATTATACATCGTATAATTTATCTGCATTTATGGATGGTGATATTCAAGATGTTATTGATCAACTAATCATAACAGAGAATGCAGAGAAAATGAAGGAAGCTGAAATTTAATATTTTATATCCTCAAAAAAGGCTAAATCAAACTAAGTATAAGCAATGACAAAAAAAGAACTTTTTGAACAAATAATAAAGAAACAATCTTTCCTATGTATAGGACTAGATACAGACATAAAAAAAATACCTGATTATCTTTTAGATAAAGAAGATCCAATTTATTCTTTCAATAAAGAAATAATTGATAAAACAGCAAAGTTTTGTGTCGCATTTAAGCCTAATCTCGCATTCTATGAGAGTCAGGGATTAAAAGGTTGGCTTGCTTTTGAAAAGACTGTTGCTTATATAAAACAAAGATATCCGGAAATATTTATAATTGCCGATGCTAAGCGCGGAGATATAGGAAATACAAGCGAAATGTATGCGCATACATTTTTTGACACGGCGAAAGTTGATGCTGTAACTGTTGCTCCATATATGGGAGAAGACAGTGTTACTCCTTTTCTAAGCTATGAAAATAAATGGATTATACTTCTAGCTTTAACTAGTAATAAAGGATCTAATGATTTTCAATTTATTGAAGATAGAAATGGAGAAAGACTATTTGAGAAAGTTATTAAAACATCTCAGAAGTGGGCAAATGATAATCAGATGATGTATGTCGTAGGTGCTACACAAGGAAGAATGTTTGAAGATATAAGAAAGGTTGCCCCAACTCATTTTCTATTGGTGCCCGGTGTGGGAGCACAAGGTGGTTCACTTGAAGATGTGTGTAAATATGGCATGAATAATGAATGTGGATTATTGGTAAATTCTTCTAGAGCAATTATTTATGCAAGTAATTCAGATGATTTTGCTTTTAGGGCTGCAGAGGAAGCAAAAAAAATACAGGAAGAAATGGCAGAAATGCTTAAAAAGTATATGTAAGCTTTATAAGGCTAATAGATTAAATAGTTTGGGGTGAATCACAATGTGATTTCACCCCTTTTTAAATGTCTATACTATAGCCTTCAGCTATCTTATCATTTATATCTTATTGCATATAATCCAAGTCTTATTATTTGGTTCTAATGTTGTTGCAAAAATATAAGTGTCACCCCCGTCTTTTAAGTTTGTAATCTTTCTAATTTTTGAAACACTATCCGGGTAATTTCGGACTGTAATATTAGCTTTATTTATTTCAGACAAATAACGTTTTATATTGTTTTTGTTGGGTGTAAAATAATTCTTAACCTCGAATCGTCTTCCCGGGAAGTTCTCAATTAGTTTATTTGATGAGTATAGATGACTATTAGGATGCAATTTGTCTAAATTAAAATCATTTGATATACTTTTAAATGCCCCTGCCTTTAGAATAGACGCATTTGGTTCGTACAAATATTTAAATACTATATTTGAATAAGGAATATTCAATTTTATTTCATCATCATAAACAAATGAAAATTCTTCATTAATCATGTTCTTCTTGATATTGATAGTCTTATAGACTATTGGCTTATTTGTTTCTGTAATGACGAATAAAACCTCTTTACACTCATTATCAACAGATACAATATTAACTTCCGAAACTCCTTTTAATTTTTTCAATGCTGATGATATGTCAAGCATTGGAGAAAATTTAATTATTATCTTTTTTGCCTTTGATATTAATGTGTCTTGTATTTCGGATATATTCGGAGTACAGTCTTCAATTCTGAATACTTTATTGCCCAAATTATCCCGCCTTGCAGGATCAATAAATATAGTATCAGCGGATAATATATATTCAATAAATTCTTCAGACTTAGCATTGACAACACTATAATTGTTTAACCCTAATGCTTTAAAATTATGTTTAGCTATATCACATAGTTCTGAATTTTGTTCAACATATGTTGCTTTTTGAACTTTCTTAGCAAAATAAAAAAAGTCAACACCCAGCCCCCCAGTTAAATCTATTAAATAATTATCATCCTTATTAATAAGTGATGTTTTATACATGGCCGTTTCATACGAAGATGCTTGTTCGATCGAAAGATGTATTGGATAAATAATTTCATTATTTTGGTACCATTCTGGAATTTTCTTTTTTGATAATCTCCTGCCAAGAATCTGATTTAATATGAAGTTTGATCTCTCCTTTCCTATCTTTCTATTGCTTAAGGTTATAGCAATATCTGTAATACTAAGATCTTCATTTTTTGAGATGAACTCTTTGTCTTCTTGTGATAAAAACATCAGATTAAAAAATATATTAATGATAAAAATAGGCTGTGTCAAAAAAGCCTTCGAGAATTGAATACTTGGCAGGAGTATGTATAGAAAGAGGGTGAAATCACATCGTGATACACCCTCTTTAATCAACTAAAAAAAATATAATTTTATGGATATTATATTATCCTTTATTTTGTTAGGATATAACTACGCTTCTGCATTAGGAAGTACTGATACAAATGAGCGGTTATTATGACGCTTACGGAATTCTACAGTACCATCTATTAATGCAAAAAGAGTATGGTCTTTACCAATACCAACATTTTCACCTGGATGATGAGCTGTTCCACGTTGACGAACAATTATGTTGCCAGCTTTTACCACTTCACCACCAAATATTTTAACGCCTAATCGTTTACTATGCGATTCGCGACCGTTCTTTGAACTACCTACACCTTTCTTATGTGCCATTTTCTTCTAATTTTTAAAATGATTAAGCAATAATTTCTTTAACTCTGATTTGAGAAAATTGTTGACGATGTCCATTCAATTTTCTATAACCTTTTCTTCTTTTCTTTTTGAATACAAGAACTTTATCACCTTTCACATGTGATAGAACTTCAGCAACAACTTTAGCACCTTCAATTACTGGTGTCCCAACTTGAATATTACCATCGTTATCGATGAGCATTACTTTTTCAAACTCCACTGTACTACCTTCATCGGCGTTAATTCTGTGGACAAATACTTTTTGGTCTTGTTGCAATTTGAATTGCTGACCCTGGATATCTACTATTACGTACATATTATATAAATAACTATTTAGTTATTACCTTAGGCGAGTCGTAAAATACGACTTCTTTTTTGGCCCTTCGGCAAATTAGGATGCAAAATTACAATATTTAATTGTAAAGAGCAAATTAATAACTGGTTAATCACACTATTGTTATTTTAAAGTGTAGGAAGTTTTTTGAGAGTAAATAAACTATCTCTATTAACTTATTTGAAAAGAGACAACTATGCTAGCATAATTGTCTCTTTTATTGTTTTTCGAATAATTGGTAATTTAGAATTTAAAATTGTGGAGAATATCGGACTCGAACCGATCACCTTTTGACTGCCAGTCAAACGCTCTAGCCAGATGAGCTAATCCCCCGTTTACCTCAAAAATTTACTTTGCAAAGATACAGTTTTTAATTAAATTTGCAAAGATAATTAGAGAGTAATTTAAAAGTATAAATGTAATGTTTATTTATAATACAACTTTTATTGTTGAAAAGATACTAAACAATCAATTCCTTGATTTTCTAAGTAAAGAGTACATTCCTAAAGCGCTAAGCAATAATTATATTGATGAACCAAGATTGTCGTTGATTCATGTTAGTAATGAAGAAGGAGGTCTTTCGTATGCCTTGGAGTTTAAAGTTACTAACATTGAATTATTAGAAACTTGGAATATTGAGATTGGAAAGGAGCTTAATCTTTTATTGATGACAAAGTTTAGACAGCGAGTTTTGAGTTTCTCAACAATTTTACAACCCATACACTTATGAAGGAAGAAATAATAAAAGAGAGAATTATAATGGGAATTGATCCAGGAACACATATTATGGGATATGGTATTATTAAGATTACAAACAATAAACCCTCGTTACAAAACATGGGAGTTATAAAACTTAATAAATTTGAGGACCATTATATTAGACTATCAAGGATATATTCAAGAGTATTAGGTTTAATTGAAGAGTATTATCCAGACGAATTAGCTATTGAAGCACCTTTTTATGGTAAAAATGTACAAAGCATGCTAAAGCTTGGGCGAGCACAAGGTGTTGCCATGGCTGCGGCAATCTCAAGAGATATCCCAATCTTTGAATATGCTCCACTTAAAATAAAAATGTCCATAACTGGAAATGGTCGAGCAGCAAAGGAACAAGTAGCCTATATGTTGCAGAAGATTTTAAAAATTCCAAATGAAAATATGTTGCCATATCTTGATGCTACCGATGGTGTTGCAGCTGCATTATGTCATTTCTATCAATCTCAGGATATAAAACATGAAGGAACTAAATTTAAAAATTGGAAAGATTTTGCTTTGAATAATCAAGATAGGATAAAGAAATAGATTTGCAACATTATTTTTCCATGACAAATGTTTCAAATGTATTGTCATCGTAATAAATAATTATTTGCTTAATTTTCTTAGCATATGCTTTCTGCATAGCATTTACCTCTATACTAGATAGTTGGGAGGCCTTTTTTATCATGTTAACCTTAGTTTCCTGAATATCTACAGAATTCCTAGAGCTATCTATTGTTTTTGAGTCATCTACATCAAATAAATCCCTATCTTTATGAAGGGATTGCTGGTCGTATCCCTCAGCATACATTTGCCCTACTCCATTTATTAGCCAAGATGGATTAATGTGTGGCATGTCTGCAAGAATTTTTGACACTACATCCAAACTTGGATTATTTCTACCATTCAATATGTGAGAAATAACTGCTCGATTAATTTGCAATGAGTCTGCAAATTGTGCAGGTGTCATTTCCTCATTTTCCATTATATTTTTTATCCTATCCTTCATTTCCATATTACTTGCCAATCATTGAATAAATATACATTCCACATTTTAATCAACAAATGTATACAATTATTAGAACAATTGCAAACAATACCCATACACAAATGTGCGATACATTTGTGCTCAAAGAATTTACACATGTATACAGAGTTAACGCCTCTCTTTATATAAATCATATCCTGAAATAATCTATTAATTTATATTTATGCCATAAGTAATTGATTATTACAAGACTATAAGCTGTAATAATATATAATTAACAAAAAGCACATGCATTTAGAATTTCGATATAATCATAAAAATTATAACTTGTCATATTGCCTGTAATATACTTAAATATAGATTGTTATGATGGGAATTATCTAGGTTTATCTATTTGTTAATCGTGTTTAGATACAAATGTATAGATAAAGCTTGGCAGCTCAAATATATGTATTATGCACTGTAGTATATGATACATTTCTATGTTGATAACAAATGTATATATAAGTCATATATTGAAAAGTTATATATTTTGATTTGATTGTGTATATATATAACAGTATGGTTACAAAAAATTAAAAACACATCAAATAAGCAGTCACTTTGTCTTAAAGCTGCTCTCTTTACTATAATCGGTACTTATTTCCTTGTAGTAATTTATATGCTATTCTCAAGAACTTTATTTTGGTCTAACTTGTTTAATTTACAATGAGTTAGAGTTCTATTTAATGTTGTATTAATATCTCAGATATTTTTATAAAATAAAACAAGCTAGATCTCTAACATTTTTAAATATGAATGCATATGAAAAAGATAATAATTACTTTACTATATATTATATTTATAACCACAATATCTAACTCTCAAGAAAAAGAATATCTAAACCTTTTTGACTTTAAGGTTACAGATATTGATGGAAAAAAATTTGATTTTGAAGATTTAAGAGGTCACAAAGTTATGGTAGTTAATGTTGCTTCCAATTGTGGTTTTACTCCACAATACAAAGAACTGCAAGAGCTATATGATGCATATAAGCATAAAAAGTTTACAATTATTGGAATTCCATCAAATGACTTTAAAAATCAAGAACCTGGTTCCAATAAAGAGATTAAAGAGTTTTGCACTAATTCATATTCTATTACCTTCCCCCTAATGGAAAAGACAATAGTAAAAGGTGATAGTATTGCACCTTTATACTCGTGGCTCACTAAAAAAGAAGAAAATGGTGTTTTTAACCAAGAGGTTACCTGGAACTTTCAGAAGTACTTAATAGATAGGAATGGTAATTTGGTTAAAGTATTAATGCCTAAAGAAAGCCCTAAAGACAAGATAGTATTAGATTGGTTAGAAGGAGATTAGAACTTGTCAGTCTCTCTATATCTAATGCATTATTCTAAAAATCAATTCTTTAAGAAGAACACTTGACGGAGTTGATACGTTTCCTATGCCCTTAATCTTTGAGTCAAAAACTCTCAAATCAGAGATTATATTCATTACTTTTATTGCATTGTAGTTTCTTAATCCAATCATATAATCACGAGCAAAGAATGACGATCGTAGATTTAATAAAGCCATTACGCTTTGCTCATTCTTTTGTGGAAGCCAATAACACTCCAAGAGGCTGCTAAAATAATTAAATAGGACTGATAATGTTACAATAGTAGGATTCTCTTTAGGGTTCTTATCAAAATAGTTTACAATCCTATTTGCTGAAAGAACATCTTTATTTATAATTGCTTTCAATAGTTCGAAATTATTGAAATCCTTACTTATTCCAACATTTCTCTCTATTATCTCAGAAGTTATTGTATTACTCCCTTTGGGTAGAGATATAATAAGTTTTTCAATTTCTTTATTTAATTTACTGATATCATTTCCAACAAAATCAGTTAGCATTTGAGCAGATTTATCATCAATCCTAATATTTCTATTTGCTAAATAGCTCTTTATAAAAGGTGGAATCTGATTATCGTATAGTTTCTTAGATTCAAATACTATACCCCCATTTTTTGCAATACTCTTTACGAATGACTTCCTTTTATCCACATTACCATGCTTATAGCTTATAACCAGAATTGTACTTTTCAGTGGATTCTGAGCATAAAGATCAAGCTTTTCAATATTACTAAGATTCTGAGCTTCCTTAATTACAATTAATTGAAACTCTGACATTAAAGGAAATCTACGTGCAGATGCTATAATATTATTTACATCAGAGTCAATTCCATAAAATGTTAACAGATTAAAGTCCTTTTCTGTTTCGTTAAGTACTGATTCTAGTAATAGCTCAGTAATTTGATCAATAAAATATGACTCCTCGCCCATTAACAAGTATATTGGAGCAAACTTTCTACTTAATATATTCTGCCTAATAGAATCAAATGTAACAATCTTTGTTGCCATAAATATAAATTAGAAGTCAAATCTAAGATGTTTAACAGTTGTACCCTTATTAATAAGTGTAGTCAATGTCTTTATGCCAATTTTGACATGTTCTTCAACAAAGGTCTCTGTAATAATCTTATCACTTTTATCAGTTTTAACACCCGATGAAATCATTGGTTGATCAGTAACCAATAATATCGCTCCGGTAGAAATATGATTTGCAAATCCGCATGTAAAAAGAGTTGCCGTTTCCATATCAACAGCCATTACTCGAAGTTTAATAAGATATTTTTTAAAATCATCATCATATTCCCATACTCTTCTGTTGGTGGTGTATACAGTTCCTGTCCAGTAATCTCTTCCAAAGTCCCTAATATTAGAAGAAGCAGAGCGTAATAAGCTAAATGCAGGTAACGATGGAACTTCAGGTGGAAGATAGTCATTAGAAGTACCTTCTCCTCTAATTGCTGCAATAGGCAAAATATAGTCTCCTAAGGCATTGTGATGCTTTATTCCCCCACATTTTCCAAGAAACAACACTGCTGTGGGTGATATTGCACTTAGTAAATCCATAATTGTAGCTGCATTAGCGCTACCCATTCCAAAATTTATAATAGTTATTCCATTTGCTGATGAGCTAGGCATATTTGCGTCCAAACCAAGTATTGGTGAATTAAAATGATTAGCAAATATCTCAACATACTTTTGAAAGTTTGTCAAAAGAATATATTTTGTAAACTCTTCTAATGGGCGTTTAGTATAGCGTGGCAGCCAATTATCTACAATTTGTTGTTTGGTTCTCATATTTCCTCTATTTTTGTAGGTTACAAATTACATATTTCATATTTCATATTTCATATTTCATAACAAAGATACAATATGTCCTCATTAAACCTACCCAAATATGATGCCAAAATTATAAAGACAGGTGACAACTATGAAATTTTCGATATTCTACGCCGCAAATATTTAGTCTTAACACCTGAGGAGTGGGTGCGCCAAAATTTTATTCATTATCTAATCAATCATAAAGGATACCCGGCTTCTTTGATGGCTAATGAAACAGCAATTAAGCTAAATTCTCTGACTAAACGTTGTGATACAGTCGTTTACAATAATAACTTAGAGCCATTGGCTATTTGTGAATATAAAAATCCTGAAATTGAAATAACTCAGGAAGTTTTTGACCAAATTGCCAGATATAATATTGTTTTAAAAGTTAAATACCTAATAGTATCAAATGGACTTAATCACTACTGTTGCCTAATGGATTATAATAATATGACTTATAGTTTTGTTGAAGACATACCAGATTATGAAACATTAAAGCGATAAATGTTATTACAAATCCTTCTTTATCACATATAGTTGAAAGTTCTCATATCTAACGACCGTAACATTATCGTCTTTTTCCAAGTATCCCTTAATTGATATTGCGTCATAATATTTATCTTCGATCATTACCTTTCCCGAAGGTCTAAGCCCAGTTGCAGCAACTCCCGAGTGCCCAATTAGATTAATAGGTTCCAATGACACAGAGACATAACCTTCCTGATCAGATATAAGAGCAATATTCCTGAAAATACCAGGTTTGCCAATCCAGCTAGATGCATATATAATTAACACCACACTACCACCAATCCCGGCGATTACTATCATTGTAGCTCTGTACATCTCCTTCATCGACACTGAATTAAAATCAAAGTTAATATTGCCAATGAGTGAGAAAATTAAAGAAATAACAACCAACGAAATTCCCGAAATGCCCACAAAGCCAAATCCTGGAATAACAAATATTTCAAATATAATTAGAATCAAGCCAAGAACAAATATTAGCACCTCCCAATTCTGCGCATAACCGGTTAGGTATAAAGGAGTAAAATACAATATGGCTGCAGTTATTGCAATAGCAGTTGGAAATCCAATACCAGGAGATTGTAACTCAAAATATATTCCCCCAATAATTAACATAATCAAAAATGCTTGCAAAATACCATTTGTTAAAAGAGCCTTTATCTTATCATAAAAAGTTGGATTATAAATAACTATGTCATATTCTTTATAGCCAAGATGCTCAAGTGCAATTTGATTAATATTGTCAACAATTCCATCGCAATATCCCATCTCCACAGCCTCAGTTGCTGTTAGAGTTAATGTATTAGAAGAATCCACCATTGATTCAGCAATAAGAGGATTCCTCCTCCATTCCACAACAGTATCATTTCCCTGAACCAAGGTCTTCTTACCATGACTCTCCGCCGTTGCACGCATTATACTTCGCATATAAGATTGATATTTCTCCGGTGCTTTAGATCCATCCTCACCACTTACCACAGTTGCTGCCCCAATTGAAGCACTATTTTTCATAAATATACTATCACAGGCTATAGAAATCAAAGCCCCAGCAGACGCTGCGTTATTATCAATAAATACATACACAGGCTTCGGAAAATTAATAATTGCCGTTCTCATTGAGTCAGCTTCCACAACCGATCCTCCATATGTATTCATATGAATCAGCACGCAATCCGATCCGTTATTTAAAGCTTCATGTAGGCCGTTCTGCAGATAAACCCATGTATTACTCCCTATATTCTGTTTTATATTGATTTTATATATTAATGGATTCTTATTATCAGCTTTAATCAAAGCAGTAGATAATAGAAGAAACAGTAAAAATATGCGAAATATATTTTTCATATTGTAATTTGATTGACTTTTCACAAAGATAAATTGATTTCTGTATAAATCATTGCTGTTATTATAATAATATAATTATATTTGTATTTAAAATTAAATCTACTATGTATAAAATATTGATTAGTCTTTCCTCAAATGTTTACTCAAGATTGAATATTGATCGTGCAAAGCGCATGATTAAGTATATTTTCCCGGATATTATATACTCTAAGTCAGTAATAACAATTTCTGATGAAGAGAAGTATACACTTCCTTTTAGAAATGTAGTTGGAGTATTTTATAGTGATATGCCTTTAGTTGAGGTTAACAGCAGGCTAATCAACATAGAGCAAACAATAGGAAAAAATATACGCGATAAAGAATTAGGGAGAGTAATTATTAATATTAATCTACTCAAGTACGATAAGGTTATTTTACGCACAGAAGAACTCGAAAGAGATTATATTCAAAACTTGTTACAAGATTTGAATGAGGAGGTATAAATCCAGTACCTCCTTAATTTAACCTTCCAACCGACTTAACACCTTTTACCGACTTTAATTTCTTGATTAATTGTTCAAGCATCAAGGTATTAGCAAGAACTACTGAAATATTTCCTTGAAACAGACCATCATTAGAATCAATTGAAATTGAGCGTAGCTGCACCCCATCCTCTTTAGAAATAATTGATATCAAATTAGATACAATATTGATCTGGTCATTACCAATCACTCTTAATGTTGATATATATCTTGAAGAGCCAGAACTTTTCCCCGACCATCTAGCCTTTATCACTCTATATCCAAATCTTGAAAATAAATCAGGTGCATTAGGACAATTTGTTCTGTGAATTTTTATCCCCTGTGATGACACAAATCCAAAAATATCATCACCATATATTGGATTACAGCACTTAGCCAATTTATAGTCAATACCGGTAAGGTTTTGATCAATAATTAATTCATCACCACCACCTTTATCTTCCGAATGGGATTTATACACAAATTTATCAGCACTAGTCGCAGAAGATAAGTCCTTGTGTACCACTTCTTTGTTGCTAGCTTCCAAATATTGGTCGATAATCCAGTTTATATCCAGCTTTTCCGATGCAATGTCAACGTAGAAATCTGTAACAGTCTTATATTTAAGTTTTTTAATCAGTTGCATTAATACAGACTCATCCTGTTCAATCTTTCGATTCTTCATTCTTCTTGACAGTGTCTCCTTGGCAATATCCACCTGTTTTCCGGCTTCCTCTTTTAGGAGTTGTCTAATTTTTGTGCGAGCTTTCGATGTTACTGCGAAACTCAGCCAGTCCTGTTTTGCCGACTGATGAGAAGATGTCTGTATCTCAACTTGATCACCGCTTTTTAAAACATACTTAATAGGAACATTTTTTCCATTCACCCTACCCGATACGCAAGAAGATCCAAGTTTTGTATGAATTGAGAAAGCAAAATCCAAAACAGTTGCACCTTTTGGCAACTTCATCAAATCTCCCTTCGGTGTAAACACAAAAATCTCTTCATCATACAAGTCAAGCTTGAAATCACCCAACTTTTCCGTCATATCAGAGTCTTTATCCTCCATTGACTCTCTTAGATTGGTTAGCCAGCTGTCTAAGGTTGATTCACCCTTTACACCTTTATATTTCCAGTGTGCAGCTAATCCTCTTTCGGCTATCTCATCCATTCTTTTAGTCCTGATTTGCACCTCCACCCATTTCGAGTTAGGCCCCATCACCGTTATATGAAGAGATTCATATCCGTTACTCTTAGGAATCGACAGCCAATCTTTTAATCTTTTTGGATTAGGCTGATACATATCTGTTATGACAGAATATACCTGCCAACAATGAGCTTTCTCAAGTTCTAGAGGAGAATCAAGAATTACACGAATAGCAAACAGATCATAAATATTTTCAAACTCAATCTTCTGCTTTTTAAGTTTATTATTAATTGAATGAATTGATTTGGTTCTTCCTTTTATGTCGTATTTTAGACTTGTTTTATCCAATACTTCCTTTACAGGAGT
This sequence comes from uncultured Proteiniphilum sp., assembly GCA_964535975.1. Classification (GTDB taxonomy): domain Bacteria; phylum Bacteroidota; class Bacteroidia; order Bacteroidales; family Dysgonomonadaceae; genus Petrimonas. Next base: position 49,406 of record CAZHWC010000002.1, read on the forward strand.
AATAAAATCGTTAATATATTTATCTCTCGACCTCTTTGTTTCATTAAGCTTCCGTGCTATAAAACCATATGTGTCTCTATCAGTATATTTAAGAGACAAATCTTCAAGTTCCGATTTAATCTTATACAAACCCAATCTATGAGCTAGTGGCGCATACAAATAAATTGACTCCACTGATAGCTCAACTCTTCTCGATTGCTCAGCCTCTCTTGCATCACGCATCAATTGAAGCTGTTGCGCTATCAAAATAAACACTACGCGCACATCCTCCGCAATCGACAATAAAAGCTTTATATAATTGTCAGACTCAACTGCCGACTTTTTGTCACTCAGTTCGTTGATCTTAATCAATCCATTTAAAATTGTCACAACTTCGTTTCCAAACAACCGTTTTATATTCTCAATCAAACTGCTATTGTTAAGAGCCGGTCTGAATAATAAAATAGCACACACAGTTGCCTGCTTCAAGCCTATTTCTTCAACTGTAATAACCGCTGTACGCATTTCAAGCACAAGATTATAGAATCCTCTAGGGTCATCATCCTTTTCAATGAGTTGCATCACAATTGCCTTTAACTTGGCAACTTTATCAATGCTCCATTCCTGTCGAAGAAATGAATATAATTTGGAATATAAATCTATAAATTCCTCTCTGCTTATATTAGTACCGCTTGTCATTATGCACCTATCATTTAGTGGTGAAATACAAATGTAGAAAAAAACTCAGAATAATTAATATAAATGGTCTCAAAGCTTAAGTTACTTAATCTAATTCATCATATTCAACTGCCAGTTAATAATTAAAAAGTCTTACCTTTGTTACAAACATAAATCAATTAATTTTTAATCTATAATATACTCAGCACACAAATAAAAGATCATTCTTATGCACTATTTTCATAATAGATACTTACAAACAATTTTATTAAAACACCAAAAGCAATAAATTAAAACAGATAACAGCTTATCCTCATATCCTATATAAAATGAAATCATTAAAAGAATTATATCGAATTGGCAACGGACCATCCAGCAGTCATACAATGGGTCCAAAGAAAGCGGCTGAGCTCTTTTTAGAACGTAACAGAAATGCCACAAGATTTGTTGTCACACTATATGGCAGCCTGGCAGCCACAGGCAAGGGGCATCTCACTGATGAAGCAATACTTAATGTTCTTACCCCTTTTGCAGAAACTACTATTGAGTGGATGCCTAAAACATTCCTTCCTTTTCACCCAAATGCTATGAAATGCGAATCATTTAGCAAAGAAGGCAAAGTTATGGAATCATGGACAGTATACAGCGTTGGCGGAGGTGCACTGAGCGATGGCCTGAACACTATCGGCGTTAGCGAAGAAGAGAAAGAAGACCCTTATCCCGACACTAATCTTGCCAGTATACAAGAATGGTGCGAAAAAAATGGTCGTTCCTATTGGGAGTACGTTGAAATCCACGAAGGACCTGAAATATGGGATTACCTACGCAAAGTATGGAATGTGATGAAATCTTCTGTTGAACGCGGATTAGAGAATGAAGGAGTTCTTCCTGGACCACTCAATCTCCCTCGTAAAGCAGCATCTTATTTTATTAAATCCAAAGGACAAACATCTACCCTCAAATCACGAGGAAAAGTCTTTGCCTATGCATTAGCCGTTTCCGAAGAAAATGCTGCCGGAGGCGAAATTGTCACAGCACCCACCTGTGGTTCTTGCGGTGTATTGCCGGCAGTACTGTATCACCTTGCCGAAAGCCGCGAGTTTATTGAAATGAGAATATTAAGAGCCCTTGCCACAGCAGGATTGTTTGGCAATATTGTTAAACGCAATGCATCCATATCAGGTGCAGAAGTAGGTTGTCAGGGAGAAATAGGAGTTGCATGCTCAATGGCGGCCGCCGCCGCCAGTCAACTATTTGGCGGCAGTGTTGCACAAATTGAGTATGCTGCTGAAATGGGTTTAGAACACCACCTCGGCATGACGTGCGATCCAGTTTGCGGATTAGTTCAAATTCCTTGCATCGAGAGAAATGCCATTGCGGCAGCACGTGCACTAGATGCTAATCTATATTCCTCGTTTACTGATGGCACCCACCGAATTTCATTCGACCATGTTGTCGAGGTAATGAAGCAAACCGGCCACGACCTTCCTTCACTTTATAAAGAAACAAGCGAAGGCGGACTTGCAAAGAAATATATTACCATGCCAGACAAATAGATTAAGGATAATAAAAAAAAATACGTTTGTCGATACTATGAGTATTTAGACAAGCGTATTTTTTAATATCGTTATATTAAAAGAGTATTATTTCCTCTTCTTCTTTCCTTTGCTTTCATTACCATAACCGTAACCATATCCATACCCATAACCATATCCCGATCTAAAGTCGCTGATATCATTAATTAAAAGCATCATATTATTAAGCTTCTTTTTTGTATACAAGTCATTAGCAAAAATAAGATTCTGTTTGTGCGAATAATTGGCACGTGCCACAAAAACAGTTGCTTCCGAAACTCTATTCATAATCAACGTATCCGTAACCTGGCTAGATGGTGCTGAGTCTATTATTATATAATCATATTTCTTTTTCAGTTCATCTATTGCATCGTCCAATGTTTGGCGAGACATAAGTTCAGCCGGGTTAGGAGGAATAGGGCCTGCAGGTAATATATCCAGTGTATCCGATAAATTTGAGGGAACAATTAATTTGTCCAGGTTGGTTTCAAATCCCGACAAGTAATTGGTCAAGCCCTTATCAAAGTTCAAATTAAGATGCTCAGATAATCTTGGCTTTCTTAAGTCACCACCTATCAATAGCACTTTTTTGTTTAACAGAGAAAGAGTTATTGCCGTATTAATAGACACAAACGTTTTTCCTTCACCCGATACTGTTGAAGTAAACACAATTACTTGTTTATCTTTACCCAAAGCAAACAGCAAGTTAGTTCTCAACATACGGAAAGCTTCATCCAGCTCAGTAGTTCTACTTTCCGAAACCACAATATTTGTGTCTTCACCATGAGATGGAATTTCAGCCAAAATCGAAAGTTTAGTAATACGTTCAACATCCGACCTTGTTTTAATTGTAAAGTGAAGCAAATCCAGAATATATATAATTCCCACAGGAATTATTAGCGCCAGTAAAAAAGCAGCCAACAAAATAATTTTAGTCTTAGGGAATACAGTTCCACCCGTCACCGCCTCGTTTAATATCTTAGCAGTGTTGCTTGTAGCAGCCAGAGCCAGAGCATTTTCTTCACGCTTCTGAAGAAGCATCAAAAATAAGTTCTGTTTAATTTGCTGTTCGCGAGTCAAGTCCACAAACTCACGCTCCTGTGTAGGCATAGTTCCCAAACGTCCGCCATACATACTTGCCTGATTTCTAGCATCCCTGCGCTGGATATTTAATCCCTGTTGCACACTAGAGATAGATGAGTTGATGTTAGACCTTAATCCTGCAATCTGCTCATTTAATCTCTTCATTGCGGGGTTCTCATCAGTCATACTTTGCGCCATACGTTCACGCTCAAGCAACAGCTTATTATACTCATTTGCCGTAGCCACAAGCGTCGGGTCATCAATACCAATATTGCTTGGAATAGGTCTATCTCTATTTACCGGATCATTAACATATCCGCCAAGTGAGTTCACAACATTAAGTTGAGTTTCCACTTTCACCAATTGCTGTTCATACTGACTCCCCATTTGCATATTTCTCTGCAAATCCACCTGCATGTCAGTTAATCCCTGCGATTGTTTATATTGCTCCACATTTGCATCAGCATGACTCAATTCTGCATCAATAATTGTTAAACGCTCATTAATGAAAGTTTGAGTATTTCTTGCCTCCATATTTTTATCCTCAATCATCTCATTGTTGTACACGTCAACCAGAGTTGTCAAAAAGTCTTTTCCCTTTTCGGGATATGGAGTATTCAGTGTCATTGATAACACTGCCGATCTGGCACGAGGATTTTTTGATGCAATAGTTAAATCCCTTCTATATCTGCTAATCACCGAATTTGGATTCTCAATGATAACATTTAGTTGCGATGAGGAGTTCTCAATACCGTCACGTCTTACAAAGCTAATATTCCCAACAGATGTTTTAAGCAAAGCCGGAAGCATTCCAAAAGTAGTATCGGTGGTCACGCCCCCAATTACACCTTTAATATGTAGAACATCATTCTGATCGAAAATCATTGTAAACTCAACGGGTGCTTGCAAGCTGTCAAGCTTACTTTGTTCCATACCTACTATCACAGGACTCCTTTTATAAAGATCACTGCTTTTGATACGACCCTCAGAAATGTAAGAAGTGTGAAGATTCAGTCTGTTAATTGTTGTGCGCACAATAGTACGAGATCTAATTACTTCTGCTTCGTCAGAGATGTTATCCACAGCCCCAATCATTGCAATCTCTTCAATCATCATTCCACCAGGCATTCCCTTAGCAGCACCGGCATCCTTAAGCTTAATATCGGATGTTACGGTGTATATTGGTGTTGCATATCTTAAATAAACCACAGCCAATGCCATTATCACGGCTACCGAAACAACAAACCATTTCCAATGCTTTACATATTTCCCAACAATTTCTATAAGAGAAAACGAGTCGTTTCCTTGCGACTCATTTAACTCAGTAATATTTTGTGGCTTTTCCATCAATCTATTTTCTTAAAATATTTATTAATAAGTTAGCAACTGTCACAGCTATTGATATACCCGAAATCCATAAAGTTGTTGCCGACCCAATTCTCGCATTCTGTGCCTTCACATTGTTAGGTTCCACATATACCACATCATTCTGTTGTAAATAATATTCAGGTGTAAACACTAAATAAGGATTATTCAAATCCAATTGCATAATCCTCTTATTTCCATTTGCGTCTTCACGAATTATCTTCACATTATCACGCACACCATAAATTGTCATATCACCGGCCATCGCCAATGCCTCCAGAATATTAATCTTTTCCTGAGTCACAGTAAACGATCCCGGACGTGACACCTCACCCAACACAGAAATCTTATAGTTACCAAACTTCACAACCACCAATGGTTCCTCCTTAATATAAGGCTTAAGCAAATTCACAATTTCGCTTTCTGCTTCCCTTATAGTTTTACCCTTAAGAGTAATCATTCCTAGTACAGGAAAGTTAATTTGCCCCTTATTATCTACCAGATAAGTGCTTAATTGAGTTTGTGTTGTAACACGTTGCACGTTTCCTGATTCTGAGATAGGAATAGTGATGTTAAAAGGTCTTGCTGCCTCGGGATCGCTAGTTGATACCGTAATTGTCAGAATATCCTTAGGCATTATCCGTGCCTCATACATTGGTGTTAATTGTGTGGCGTATTCCTCTTCTGATATCTCCTCCGATTTTTGAAGATATGCTACTTTTTTAGAAGAACCACACCCTGTAATGAACATAGCCATGACAGCTATTAGCCATAAATAGTTTGATTTTTTCATATTTTATTTAATAAAATGGAAGTCATTTATTTTATAATGCAGATTGATCTCATCTTAAGTTCGCAAAGGTAGGCCTTTTTATCTTATTTTTTAAGATAAAAAGTGAAAACCAAGTTATAATAAAACTTTTTACATTATTTTAAATACTAATTAAAACAAAAGCTCAAATAACAATATCTAATCTTAATGCACTCAGAACAGCACTTGGTGAATTTCTGTAATTAAATCTGTGCACATATTCTAACCTAAACAATCCAAAAATATTTGTTATTCCCACAGTCCCTTCAATGTATGGAACCCCCGACTTATATGTATGTGTTAAAATCGGTAATTCAAAAAGCCCATTCTCCTTGGTGGGTATATTCTTATCACTCAAGCTCCCATAGCTGGCACGAAAAGAAACCAATTCCTTTAATCCTATTGATTTGAATAAATCAACTTTATCCAACCAAAGATTATTACCAATAAATACAGCACGCAAAGTAACCTGCTTATCTGAAACAAATTCAAGCGAACGACTCAAAAAGAAGGCATTATTCTCAATATCAAACTTATGTCTTTGGTTAGGATATGCCAATAATATAAAAGGCACCGGATTCCAAACCTTCACCATCTCTCCCACTACATCCACAGTTGCCAGGTCGCTAATTTCAAATCTCTTCTGAAGAGAAAGCTCGCTTCTGTGATAATAATTATCACCACCCAAAAAGTTATCGAGACCCATAGAATGCGAAAACAAAACCAATGGAGCCGTAGTGTTCACGGGCGACCTGCGCCTCATATTTTGTATATACTCATTATTGCCGCTCCACAATACAGAAACACCTATTTCGGTATTATTCAAATCTTTTGAGTATGATTCGCTATTCAGCTTTTCAAATTTCAAACCACCTTGTGGTGTAAAGTAAGATTTACGAAACCATAGCGTATGCCTCAAACCATTCAGATATTCTCTGTCATAATTAATTTCGGCAAAGTTGCGATATGTAGTTTCATTCTTCGAACGCTTGTAAGTAACGAGTAACAAGTCATTCATAGCACGAGGGTGCATCGCTCCGGGCGAGTAAATATCATCTTCATATATCAGGCTAACATTATTCATTAAGGACTCACCTTCATAATACTCCTTTTTATTAAATGAGTAAATTGCCTCACCTCTATATTTAAATCTTGCATCCTTAAAGCCATAAGCCACATAACCCTT
>CAZHWC010000002.1:56181-60149 GCA_964535975.1 uncultured Proteiniphilum sp.
AATTTGCCAACGCTGTTAGTCGTTGTTCCTACATGTGTGTTTTCCACATACACCTCGGCATCAGGTATCGGAATATTAAATTTTGCATCATATACAATGCCCTCCAATATAATATTTTGGGCATGTATATTGATGCAAATAAATATGATAAAGAAAGCAATTATTGATGATCTCATCATAGCTTTACTTAATGATTCTATTGTAATTTCTTATATCTCACTCGTTTAGGTTCAACATTTCCAAGTCTCATTTTTTTGTTCTCCTCATATTCGCTATACGATCCCTCAAAGTAAAACACTTCCGAGTTACCCTCAAATGCAAGTATGTGAGTACAAATTCTATCAAGGAACCAACGGTCGTGAGAAATCACCACAGCACAGCCGGCAAAGTTCTCAAGTCCCTCTTCCAATGCACGTAAAGTATTCACGTCAATATCGTTGGTAGGTTCGTCCAGCAGCAACACGTTTGCTTCAGCCTTAAGTGTTAAAGCAAGGTGAAGTCTGTTTTTCTCACCGCCCGACAACACACCACAAAGTTTCTCCTGATCAGCACCCGTAAAGTTAAATCTGCCAAGGTATGCGCGCGAGTTAATCTCTCTGCCCCCCACTCTAATAAAATCAGCACCATCAGAAACAACCTGATACACAGTCTTATTTGGGTCAATAGCCTCGTGAGCCTGATCCACATATGCAGTAACCACAGTTTCACCAACTTCAAACGTACCCTTATCGGCACTCTCAATGCCCTGAATCATTCTGAACAGAGTTGTTTTACCCGCCCCGTTAGGTCCAATCACCCCCACAATACCGTTAGGAGGCAACATAAAGTTCAGATCGTCAAACAGAAGCTTATCGCCAAATGCCTTTGAAACACCGTGTGCCTCAATCACCTTATTACCCAATCTAGGTCCGTTAGGAATAAATATTTCAAGCTTCTCTTCACGCTCCTTCTGATCCTGATTTAATAGTTGCTCATACGAGTTCAAACGAGCCTTACCCTTAGCATGACGCGCCTTAGGTGCCAAGTTAATCCACTCAAGCTCACGTTCAAGAGTCTTGCGGCGTTTGCTTGCCTGCTTCTCCTCCTGCTCCATACGCTTAGTTTTTTGCTCCAGCCATGAAGTATAGTTTCCTTTCCATGGAATACCCTCACCTCTGTCAAGCTCCAAAATCCAACCAGCCACATGATCAAGGAAGTAACGGTCGTGAGTAATACAAATCACAGTACCCTTATATTGTTGCAAGTGCATCTCCAACCAGTCTATTGATTCAGCATCCAAGTGGTTGGTAGGCTCATCAAGCAAAAGCACATCAGGCTCCTGCAGCAATAGTCGGCACAACGCCACACGTCTTGCCTCACCTCCCGATAGTTCGCTAACAGGCTGCTCCTCAGGCGGACAACGCAATGCATCCATTGCACGCTCCAGTTTATTATCAATATTCCATGCATCTGCGGCATCAAGATGATCCTGCAATTCGGCCTGGCGTGCAAAGAGTTGATTCATCTTATCCTCATTTTCATAATATTCCGGCAAACCAAACTTCAGGTTGATATCTTCATATTCGGCAAGCATATCCATCACCGGCTGCACACCCTCGCGCACAATATCTATTACAGTTTTGCCGGGGTCAAGTTTGGGGTCCTGTTCCAAATACCCAACCGAAAAACTCTTATCGGAAGCGATATCCCCTTGAAACTCTTTCTCAATACCGGCTATTATTTTTAGCAGAGTAGATTTTCCGGAACCATTAAGACCAATAATACCAATCTTGGCTCCATAAAAAAACGAAAGATATATATCCTTCAAAACTTGCTTGTGCGGTGGAAACGTCTTGCTCACACCCACCATCGAAAAAATAATCTTTTTATCGTCAGACATACTTTTATTATGAATTGCTGTTAATATACATTTTGCGCAAAAATACAAAAAATACTCTTCATTTGCGCCCTAGTCCACAAAAGAAATTATGATATGCCAATCCCCTTATATTTTTTTGATATAAAATTAAAATATATAGCACTCTTCAGCTAAAAAATGAGTAATTTTGAACTCAATTTTAAACTTAGTGCCCATTTTTTCTTTGCATTGTGTTTCTTTGCACAGTGGCATGTAATGATTATAAAAGACTATAGACAATGACAGACAATTTTGAAAATATTGGTTTTGATAACGAAAAATACCTACAAGAACAAACAGAAGCTATTCTAAAACGTGTAAGCAAATTCAACGACAAATTATATTTAGAGTTTGGAGGAAAGATTCTCTACGATTATCATGCCTCTCGCGTATTGCCCGGCTTTGCCTATAATGTAAAGATGCGCCTTCTTCAAAAGATGAAAGATCAGGTAGAAGTTATAATGTGTATATATGCAGGCGATATCGAAAGAAACAAAATCAGAGCCGACTTTGGCATCACTTATGATGTTGACGTACTCAAGAGTATCGATGATATGAAATGGTACGGCATCAAAGTCACAGCTGTTGTTATCACTCGATACGAAAAGCAACCGGCAGCCGATATCTTTAAAAACAAACTAGAGCTTCAAGGCATAAAAGTATATCTGCACTATCCCACACGCGGCTATCCTCAAAACATAGATTTAATTGTTAGTGACGAGGGATATGGTGCAAACCCATATATCGAAACCACAAAACCCATTGTTGTCATCACAGGTCCCGGTCCCGGCAGCGGCAAGTTGGCCACTGCGCTTAGCAACCTATATCACGACTATAAACGAGGCAAAACAAGTGGATACGCCAAGTTCGAAACATTCCCCATTTGGGATTTGCCACTAAATCACAATGTAAATATTGCTTACGAAGCGGCAACAGCCGATTTGGGCGATGAAAACAAAATAGACCCATATCATCTCAGTGCTTATGACGTTGAAGCAGTAAGCTACAATAGAGATATTGAAGCCTTCAAATTGCTGAAAGCCATTCTCAATAAAATTACGGGTGACGAAAGCATATACAAATCCCCCACAGATATGGGAGTAAACCGAATTAGTGCAGGAATTATCAATGACGATATTTGCAGCGAAGCAGCCTATCAGGAAATAATACGCCGTCATCTCCGAAGCTTTGTAGATTATGCAAATGGTCAGATAGATTCAGAAGCACTCGAACGGTATTCCGAAATAATGACAAAAGTAAATGCCAAAGACGAAGACCGAAAGGTAGTTGAGCCGGCACGAGTAGCGGCCAAAGAAGCAGAAATGCAAGACAAAGGCTACGATGGCATCTTTTGCGGTGCGGCCATTATGCTAAAAGACGGAACCATTGTGACAGGCAATAACTCAATGCTGCTTCATGCTTCATCGGCAATGATATTAAATGCAATCAAGCATTTGTCGGGACTTCCAGATAACATGATACTGCTTCCCGAAAATATCATAGACTCTGTTACACATCTTAAGAAAGATATTCTTGATGGCAAAACCACAAGCCTCGATGTTGAAGAAACACTCATAGCACTATCTATAAGTGCCATCTCCAACCCTGCTGCGCAAATGGCCCTTCAAAAACTCACAGAGCTAAACAATTGCGAAATGCACTCCACACACATACCCACACCCGGAGATGAGGCTGGACTTCGCAAACTTAAAATTAACGTAACCTGCGACCCAATATTCTCAAGCAAGAGACTATTTGTCAGCGAGTAAGTATATACTATCAAGCAACTGTATCATCATACAGATGTTTTTGAAACTCAAAGAACAGTTTCCTAATATCATCAACACCTCCCAGGTTGTGCAAAGCATCCGGGAGGGATTGATATTTGTTCAATAACAGCTGCGACAACTTCTCTTCACCCAATTCACTCACACCTTGTTTAATATACTGTTCCATCACAAATGAAATAAACTCCTGCTGTTTGTCAGAAAGCAACAAGAAATACGAGTCACTACTAAAATAAAAAAGCGCCGATACTTTGTTCTTGCAATTTGTTTCTAAATCTTAAATT
>CAZHWC010000003.1:0-2230 GCA_964535975.1 uncultured Proteiniphilum sp.
ATATCTGCTTAGATATAAAAAGCCTTCTCGATTCGACTCATGCAATTCTGAAGAGCAGAAACACACGATACGTAAACGAGAAGGCCTCGTTGGAGGATGAGCCGGATCAAAACGTTGGTGGCGAATCGAGTCCTGACTCTGATACCACAGAAGTGGCATAGTAAAACTGATGTGTTGCCATTATTAATGGCGGTTTGCAAACATCAGAACAATGAGGGTGGTGAGTATAACCGCAAACTTATACGACTTTCTGTTAATTCCCTTAGGCTCATCCTACTGAGCTTTATTAGCACGGAAAGCCCACCTCTTATTCTTTTGTCTGTTTCTTTTAATCTTATACTATTTAAACGCTGTTGAAGAACACTTTGTTCAAATAATATTAAGACTATTCTTCAGGATCTGGGGGTTTCTTGATTACAGCATGCAACAAGCAGTGCTTAGAAATCTAATTCTAAGATGAAGTCGTTGAATCACTATAAGTTGTCGAATATTTTACCCTCTTTGACGTCCCAAATCAGAGTACAAAGGTACAAACATTTTTGAAAATGATGAGCTATTTGCAGTAATTAATGATCTTTTATAAATCATTTAACATTTAAAGTAACGTTTTTATTGACATTTTAATTATATGTTTTAGCAATAAAAAATGTTGCTAACAGCTTTCTCGTGCCCTACAGCCTTCCACAGTCTGCATTACACCCAATTTAAAGCCACAAAAGATAGATAAAAGTATCTTTTGCAAAATAAACAGAAAGATATAATAATAAAATAAAATATGTGAATATTTATTGAATTGTTGAAAATGTTTATTATATTTGCATTCTGTTTATACAAATATCTTGCATACATGTATCTTGAGGTATTAGATTGTATAATATACACAAAATAAAGTCGATTGGAAGTGGGTAAAATCAGATACACTATATTGCTGTCATTAATAACGATATCTTTGTTGCTGTCGTGCAACAAAAATAATGGTTATACGTCTATTAAGGGTACTCTGTCAAATCTCACAGATAAGGAGATATTAATAACATACTTCTTGTCAGATAGTTTGGTTATCGACACTATTTACAGCAATCAGCAGGGCAAGTTTTCATATAAATGCGTTGTTGACACGATCACTTCCTTCTCTCTGTATTTCAATAATCAGAATTCGTCAATTAAACTTTTTGCTCAGCCGGATGACAACATCACGGTGAAGGGTGATGTGGAAATTGCTGATCTGATGAAGATTCACGGCAATGAGATAAATGATGATCTTACTGAGTTTAAGGAGGAGCATGAGAGTTTGCTTACTAAGCGCAATCTGCTTTATGATAATATGACGTTTGCAAGCGGGGCAGTGCAATCGGAAAACAATACTACTCCTTTGGCAGATGCTGATGATCAGACTAAACTGAATAGCATAAACCTGCAACTGCTGATGGCGGCTGAGGAGTTTATAATTAAGAATCCTAACAGACTGTCGAGCCTGATTCTTATAAGTGAGTTTTTTGCAAATTCAGAAAACTCGGAGGCGTTTGAGCGTATCATGTCTGAAATGAAGCCTGAAATTTTAAAAACAAAAATGGGGCTTAACCTCACTACTTATCTCAAAAAAATTAAGCGTTCGGCCGAGGGGGTGAGCATGCCTTACTTTAGCCTGATTGACATTAAGGGTGATACCATAAACTCTTATGATTTTAAGGGTAAGCATTTGTTGCTTTCGTTTGTTTCGGCAACGGGGGCCGAGTCGCGTGCTAATGTGAAGCTGCTTAAAGATGCATACAAGAATATTAATAAAGATAGCGTAAAGTTTATATCAATATATATTGACGCAGAAGTTAATCCTAAGGAGTATATCGATAACGACTCGATTGAGTGGACGATAGTGCCTGAAAAAAGGAGCTGGGCTTCGGATATAGTGGATGCGTATAATATTGAATTTGTGCCTAATAATATTTTGATATCGCCCAACGGAAATATCGAAAGTCGAAACATTCCGGCTAGTGCTGTGTCAAAGGCGCTTAAAAACTCTGCTAAAAAGTAACCGGATAAAGAAGATAATAACCATGTTAATCAAAGTGTTTGGAGCGGCGGTTCAGGGAATCAGCGCCACTCTTATTACCATTGAAGTTAATTGTTCCAGAGGTATAAAGTTTTTAGTTGTTGGCTTGCCTGATGTTTCTGTGAAGGAGGGGCATGAGAGGATTGTGTCGGCAATTAATGAGAACGGTTTCAAATTTCC
>CAZHWC010000003.1:2330-4206 GCA_964535975.1 uncultured Proteiniphilum sp.
GAGGCGGCTGTTGTTGAGGGAATTGATGTTTACGGTGTTGAGAGCATAAGCGAGGTAACCGGGTTTATGAATGGCGAGCTGGAGCTTGAGAAGACATTTGTGGATATTGAAAAGGAGTTTCATCAAAACCAGCTTTCGTTTGAATATGATTTCAGTGACGTGAAGGGTCAGGAGAGTGTGAAGCGTGCGCTGGAGGTGGCGGCTGCGGGTGGTCACAATATAATAATGATTGGTGCACCGGGATCGGGAAAATCGATGATGGCTAAGAGGATGCCATCTATTTTGCCTCCATTCACCACAGATGAGGCACTTGAGACTACCAAGATTCATAGCGTGGCAGGAAAGCTTGAGGATAATATTTCAATTATGACTCATCGCCCGTTTAGAGCGCCACATCATACTATAAGTAATGTCGCAATGGTTGGGGGCGGAGCTTTTCCGCAACCTGGCGAGATTAGCCTTGCACACAACGGGGTGTTGTTTCTTGATGAGTTGCCTGAATTTAACCGCAGTGTACTGGAGGTAATGCGCCAACCACTTGAGGATAGAGCGATAACTATATCAAGGGCTAGGTTTTCGATAGACTATCCTGCCAGCTTTATGCTTGTGTCGGCAATGAATCCTTGTCCGTGTGGGTATTATAATCATCCCGACAGAGAGTGTGTTTGCAAGCCGGGCACTGTGCAAAAGTATTTGAACAAGATATCGGGTCCGCTTTTGGACAGGATTGATATTCATATAGAGATTGTGCCTGTTCCGTTTGAGAAGATATCGGAGCGTTCGTTGTCAGAGAACAGCAAGGAGATTTCAAAAAGGGTGATTAAAGCAAGAAAAATTCAGATTGAGAGGTTTAAGGATACGCCCGGGGTGTATAACAATGCTCAGATGAACTCTAAACTGCTCAACAAATATGCCGTGCCTGATGAGGCGGGGCTTAGATTGCTTAAAACTGCCATGGAGCGGCTCAGCCTTTCGGCAAGGGCATACGACAGGATACTGAAGGTTTCGAGAACTATTGCCGATCTTGATGATTCGAAGGATATTAAGTCAATTCATATTGCTGAGGCAATTAATTACAGAAATCTGGACAGGGAAACCTGGGCGGGGTAATAGTTGGCATACAATAAAATAAGCGGGTGATTCTCATAGAGATTCACCCGCTTCGCATTAGCATACACACTAAATCTATTTAAAAACAAAAACTCAATTTACTTTTTCCAGATGTGTTCTACTTCTTCAAGTGATTTGCCTTTTGTTTCAGGAACCATTTTCCATACAAATATGGCTGAAATAACTGCCATCAGGCCGTAGAACCCATATGTTACCGCACCGCTAAACTCCATCATTGGTGGATATGTAGATGATATCAGGTAGTTGGCAGCCCATTGTGCCGATACTGCTATGGCTACTGCCTGACCACGAATCTTATTAGGGAATATTTCGGATATCAATACCCAACAGATTGGTCCCCATGACATCATAAATGATGCTGTGTATATAATGATGAACACAAGAGTGCTTATGCCGATAATATTGAAGTGGGCAAGGGTGGCTATTGCAAACATGCCGATTGCCATACCAATGGATCCGGTGATAAGCAGTGGCTTGCGCCCCCATTTGTCAACAGTTAATATTGCTACTACTGTGAAGACAACATTAACGAAGCCCATAATGATTGTTTGCAGCATTGATGCGTCTTTGGCTGCGCCCATGCTTTCGAAAATACGTGGGGCGTAGTAAAGGGCAACATTGATACCTACAAACTGCTGGAAGACTGAAAGCAATATTCCGATGATAATAACTTTCTTTCCGTATGAGAATATCTTTCCTTTGACTGATTGGTTGAGAGTGCCTTTGATCTCTTTTAGGATAGTTG
>CAZHWC010000003.1:4306-52612 GCA_964535975.1 uncultured Proteiniphilum sp.
AGCATACCAAAGATGATGGCGAACTGGTTGAAAGATACTAAACGTCCGCGAATGTGGGCGGGCGATATTTCACTGATGTACATTGGAGATACTGCCGAGGCAAGACCAACTCCAATTCCTCCGATAATTCTGTAGAAGTTGAACATAAGGAGAAGTCCCATTGTTGGGTTTCCTTTTGTGAAGAAAAATGCTTCGGGATATCCGGAACCTAAGGCTGAAACGAAGAAAAGTGCTGCTGCTACAATAAGTGTTTTCTTACGACCAAGATTATTTGAAAGAAGTCCTGAGAGCATTCCTCCGATAATACATCCAATCAGGGCACTGGAAACGGTGGCTCCGTGAATGAATGAGCCCAGATTGAGGGGATTGATAAGATATGCCTGTATCGACTTCTCGGCACCTGATATGACGGCTGTGTCATATCCGAAAAGAAGTCCGCCCAGCGTGGCTACAAGCGTAATCCCAAATATGTAGAAATTATTTGTGCTTTTTGAATTCATATTAAAAGATGTAATATATAAAAATGACGAAGCCGGACACTGAGGGGAAACCTCCCCGGATGTCCATGCTTCGTTATAATTATAGTTGGAATATCATTAGATATACATATTGATTATTGCTTCATAAAGCTCTTGCTTACCACTAATTTGAGCCGGCTCTTTACCCATGGCGAAGGCATATTCGCGCAGGTCTTCGAGTGACAGGTTGCCGTTTTCAAATTCTTTGCCTTTACCATTGTCGAATGATGCATAGCGCTCTTCTTTCATCTTTAGATATGGCGAGTCGTTAAGAATTGCTGAAGCAGCTTCTAGTGCGCGTGCAAAAGCATCCATACCTGCTACGTGTGCAATAAAGATATCTTCAAGGTCTGTTGAGTCGCGACGGGTTTTTGCGTCAAAGTTGGTTCCCCCACCCTGTAGTCCGCCGTGTTGAATGATTACCATCATTGCTTGTGTAAGTTCGTAAATATCAATTGGGAATTGGTCTGTGTCCCATCCGTTTTGATAATCGCCTCTGTTTGCGTCGATAGATCCTAACATGTTTGCATCGGCTGCACACTGCAGGTCGTGCTCAAATGTGTGTCCTGCCAAAGTAGCGTGGTTTACTTCAATGTTTAGTTTGAAATCCTTATCAAGACCGTTGGCTCTTAGGAATCCGATAACAGTTTCTGCATCTACGTCATACTGATGTTTTGTTGGCTCCATTGGTTTGGGTTCGATAAAGAAGTTTCCTTTGAAGCCTTTTGAGCGTCCATAGTCGCGTGCCATTTTAAGCATAGTGGCAAGGTGTTCTTTCTCGCGCTTCATGTTGGTGTTTAGCAAGCTCATATAGCCTTCTCTACCACCCCAGAATACATAGTTTTCGCCGCCAAGTTCGATAGTTGCATCAATTGCATTTTTAATTTGTGTTGCAGCATAAGCCACACTGTCGAAATTGGGATTGGTGGCTGCACCATTCATATATCTTTTGTTGCCGAAAACATTTGCAGTTCCCCAAAGTAGTTTGATACCTGTTGCAGCCATTTTCTCTTTTGCATAGGCAACGATAGCTTTCATGTTTGCTTCGTATTCTTCAAGGCTGTTTCCCGGTTCAATCAAGTCAACATCGTGGAAACAGTAATATTCGATTCCCATTTTTTCCATGAACTCGAAACCTGCGTCCATTTTCTTTTTTGCTTTGTCGATAGCGCTTTCGCCTTTGTTCCATTCAAAACTTTTTGTTTCTTCACCAAATGGGTCGCTTGATTGTGCACACAATGTGTGCCAGTATGCCATAGAAAACTTAAACCAATCTTTCATTTTTTTACCATGAACAACTTTTTCAGCGTCATAATAGCGAAATGCCAATGGGTTTCTACTTTCTTTTCCTTCAAATTTTATCTTTCCGATTCCGGGGAAAAACTCTTTCATTGTTGTCATATTAATTTATTAGTTATTAATTAGATATTTCTTTTTTATCATTCATATTTATATGCTTTACATCACTTTGAAGAGGCTCAAAAATATGAAATGATTGACTTTGTATTACGCTTGCAAAATAAATTACCCCAAAAGTAGATACTTTTATTTAATCGCAAAATAATATATCTATGTTATAAAACACATGAATGCAATTAATTAGATATTGTAATATGCACCTTATGACTATTCATGTGATTTTCACAATATATATACCTCAAATCGCCACCGGTGGCGGATGCAAACTATTTTACCCGGAGTAAACTATTCAGCATTAAAAGTGTTCATCTTATTGAAAGTATCTTTCAAAAAAATTTATCACATAACACTAAAAGTAATTATAATGAAATCAATTGCAATAATATACGGTTCGAGCACTGAGAACACCAGAAATGCTGCCGATAAAATTGCCGAAAAACTATCTGAGTTCTCACCAACAATAATCGACGTTTATGACGGTGATGAGGAGGCGTTTCTGTCGCACGACATTCTTATACTTGGGGTATCAACATGGGGAGTGAAGGATTTACAGGATGATTGGTCTGATTTTTATAACCGATTTGTAAAGCTTGATCTTTCCGGGAAAACTATTGCATTGTTTGGATTGGGCGATGCATTTATTTATCCTGATTCGTTTGTGGATGCAATGGGGATATTGTATGAAGCAATTGCTGAACAGGACTGCAAAGTAATTGGCAAAGTGCCTAACGAGGGGTATCAGTTTGATTATTCGAGAGCGTTGATTGACAATGAGTTTGTTGGCTTGCCTCTTGATGATGACAATGAGCATGACCTGACTGACGAGAGAATTGAAAAGTGGGTTGAGCAGCTCAAAGAGGAGTTTTAATTGAATTACTTAGCACATATATTCCTGTCGGGAGAAAATAGCAGTTTGCGCTTGGGGAACTTCATTGGGGACTTTGTGAAGGGTCGCAAATATGAGGATTATCCGGAGCAGATGAAGGCGGGGATTATTATGCACAGACAAATTGATTCTTTTACGGATAGTCACCCTATTTGTTGTGATACCGTAGCTCTTTTACGCCCTACTTTTGGCAGGTATTCGGGAATTATGGCTGATATGTATTTCGATTATTGTTTGGCTAGTGATTTTAAAAGATATAGTCCGAACAAGAGCCTTGACAGATTGGCAAGGGAGTTTTATTTAGCCAGCGTTATAAATTACAGAGTGCTGCCGGAAAGGGTGAAAGGCTTTATTTTTCATTTTATCTGTACAAACAGGTTAAAAAAGTATTCAAACCTTGAGGGGCTTGAGGATTCTCTGAGAATTATGTCGGAGAAGAAGTCGAGCGCAATAAATCCCGAACTTAGCATTGAGTTTCTCAGAGACAATGAGAGGCTTATTAGATCATACTTTAATGACTTTATGCCTGAGGCTATTAGCTTTGCGGAGTCTTACATAAAAGAAAACTCACTTTATAAGTGAGCTTTCTTTTATATATACCTTATTACTATACTCTTCTGAGATTAAACACATCTTTTCTTCTATCGCGTAAGTTGCGAACACTTCCAAACTGATTTAACTCGCGCAGCAAGTCCAGATCGACATCTCCTATTAATATCATTTCTGTGTTTGGGGTGGCTTGTGCTTTAACGCCATCCGTAGGGAATGCAAAATCGCATGGTGTGAATACTTTGGATTGTGCGTATTGTATATCCATGTTGTGAACTTTTGGCAAGTTTCCGATACAGCCTGCAATGGCAACGTAGCACTCATTTTCGATGGCTCGTGCCTGGGCGCAATGGCTTACGCGTGAGTATCCGTTTTGGGTGTCGGTGAGGAATGGAACAAAGAGAATCTCCATGCCGTCATCGGCCAGTAGACGTGACAGTTCGGGGAACTCAACATCGTAACATATCAATACTCCTACTTTACCGCAATCGGTGTCGAAGGTTTTAAGACTGTTGCCGCCTTGCATTCCCCATACTCGTGCTTCGTCGGGAGTGACATGTATTTTCTCATATTTATCTACAGTGCCGTCTCTATGGCATAAAAAGCCTACGTTGTATAGGCTGCCATCTCTTACTTCGGGCATGCTGCCTGTGATAATATTTATATTGTATGTTATGGCAAGTTCTGTGAGTCTCGACGATATGGCCTCTGTGTATTTTGCCAGTTCTCGAATTGCATTTGGCTCCGATAGGTGGTTGTATTTTGCCATCAGAGGTGCGTTGAAGAACTCTGGAAATAATGCAAAGTCGGCATGATAGCCCGAAACGGCATCTATAAAGAATTCTGCATGCTGGATTAAGTCGTCAAGGTCTCTGAATGTTCGCATCTGCCACTGGATTAGTCCTAATCTCACTATTCGTTTTGATACTGTGGCTTCATCTGTGGGCTCTTCGTAATAGATATTGTTCCAGCGCATCAAAACTGCATACTCGCCGGACTCTTCGTCTCCCTTTAGGTATCCGCGAAGGATACGTACTGCTTGAAAGTTATTGGATATCTGGAAATTTAAAACGGGGTCGTCAAGCTCCTTAAATCTAACGCGTCGGATATATTCACGCGGAGTCATTTCGTCTGCATAATTGTGATAATTAGGCATTCGTCCGCCAAAGATTATTGACTTGAGATTTAGTCGCTCGCAAAGCTCTTTTCTGTAGTCATATAACCTGCGTCCGAGACGCAATCCGCGATACTCTTTTCCTGTAAATACTTCTATACCGTATAACACATCTCCATTTGGGTCGTGGGTATTAAAGGTTTCATCGCCTGTAATTTGGCGATAGGTGTGTTTATCGCCGAACTTTGAATAATTGACAATAATTGACAGAGCACAGGCTGCAATCTTTCCGTTTACTTTAATGATTGCCTGGCCTTCGGGGAAGATTGAAATAAGTTTTTTCAATTGGCTTCGTTTCCAGTATGCATTTGGAACATCTCCATAAATATCAATCATCATGGCTTTGAGCTCTTCAAAGTCATCTAAGCTAAGATAACACAACTCTATATTTTCTATGCTGCTTATATCCATTTAGTCAAATAGTTTATTGGTTATTCGGTGTATATGCGTATTATTTTGGCGTCTGTTTTGGGTCTCTCGTTTTGGTCAACTTCAAGATTGGCAATCTTGTCGATTATATCAAGTCCTTCGGTTACCTGACCAAAGATTGTGTATTCGCCATCAAGATGTCGGGCTCCACCTACAGTAGTATAAGCTTCTTTTACATCTTCGGGGAAAAAGAACTTGCCGGGGGCTGCTTCATATAGCGAGTCTACAACTGTAAGAACCGAATCGAGAAGCGCATTGAATGCACTTGGATCTGAGGTTTTCAGTTCATCAAGTCTGTCACGATATGGAGAGTAATGTTCTTTGATAATCTTGTTTTTTATTGGAACGTTTACAGCTCTTTCCAGGGTGTCTATACGTCCTTCTGTTAATACTTTACCATGTACGACAAAGAATTGCGAGGCGTCGGATTTTTTCTGCGGGTTTACATTATCGTCTCTTCTTGGTGCTGCAATTGCTCCTTTTTTATGAAAATAATGATTGTGAAATTCGGGAAGAATGTCCATATCTGTTCTTCCTCCTCCTATCTGTGCTCCTGCGGGCGCATTCTTTGAGTCTTGCGCGCCTCCCTGAATCATAAATTCTTTTAATACTCTGTGAAACAGGGTGCCGTCGAAGTATCCTTGCTTAACCAACTTAAGGAAATGAATGCTGTGATTGGGTGTGTCATCATACAAAACAGCTTTCATTGTTCCGTAATTTGTTTCTATAACAATCTTTGGATATTTTGATTGTGCAGACAAAGTGCAAACCAAAAATAATAAAACTAATAATAACGTGTTCTTCTTCATAACTTAAACTCCTAAAATGGGCACATTAATTTGGTGCCCTCTTGTATATATAGAATGCAATAAAAATAAATACAATATTTGGCACCCATGCTGCTATCAGTGGGCTCATGGCCCCATTAACAGCAAAGGATGAACTGACTGTCATGAATAAGATGTATCCCATACTAAGTACCAGGCCAATTCCTATATTTAATCCCATTCCTCCTTTTACCTTTCTGGCGGATAGGGATGCACCGATTACTGTTAGTATAAAAGCGGAGAAAACAGAGGCAAAGCGTGAATGAAATTCTATCTGGAATGCCTGTATATTTCCCAGACCTCGCTCTTTTTGACTCTTTACGTGGTTTAGAAGTTGTGGATTGGTCATCATCTGCTGATCATATTTTGCCACAATAAAGTCATTGGGTGTGATCTGGATGATTGTGTCTATTGATGCTCCACTGCTGATTGACTCTCTGGGACCGTCAAAATCTCTTATCTGATAGTCTTTAATTGTCCATTTATAAAGTGAATCATATACTATGGATCGTGCGGTGAGTCTAGAAACTAGGTTTAGACCATCGAACTGGTCGATAGAGAAGTTGTATCCTGTATTCGTGGTGATATCAAAGTTGCCGTAATAGACATTAACTCCTTTTGCCACTTTGAACTGGATATCTCTTTCGCTTGTCTTTTTTCTGTTGGGGTTAACGTATGTTTCTTCAAACTCTATTCGCGTTTTATTGGCAGGTGGAATAACATATCCGCTCATAACAAAGGAAAACAGCGCAATAATGGCTGCTGAAATCATATAGGGTCTGAGAAGGCGCTTGAAGCTTATGCCGTTTGACAATATGGCTATAATCTCTGAATTGGAAGCCAGTTTGGAGGTGAAGAATATGACGGCTATAAAGATAAACAGAGGGCTGAACAGGTTGCCATAGTATGGAATAAAGTTGATGTAATAATCAAAAATTATTGCCTTGAGGGGGGCATTGTTGCTTATGAACTTATCTATCTTTTCATTTATGTCGAAGACAACCGATATGGATAGAATAAGAGCTATCATAAAAATAAAAGTCCCAAGGAATTTTTTTATAATATACAAATCAATTAACGGCAAACCCTTTTTACGCTTCATCTCTAATATTGTTTAATTACAATCTTCTCATTGTTTGTTCAACCATCGTTGCCTTCCATGATGTGAAATCGCCGGCAATAATGTGTTTGCGTGCCTCTTTTACCAACCATAAATAGAAGGCTAGATTGTGAATTGAGGCAATTTGCAACCCAAGTATTTCATTCACGTTTATAAGGTGTCTGAGATATGCTTTGCTATATAGTGTATCAACA
Organism: uncultured Proteiniphilum sp.; assembly: GCA_964535975.1. GTDB lineage: Bacteria > Bacteroidota > Bacteroidia > Bacteroidales > Dysgonomonadaceae > Petrimonas. The sequence goes on from CAZHWC010000003.1 coordinate 11,423, forward strand.
AATGAAGCTCCATCTTCTTCGATTGGGGAGAAATCATTCTTCCATCTTTCATTGCGCATATTCATTATGCCGTTTTTGGTAAATATCTGACCATTCCTGCCGTTGCGTGTTGGCATTATACAGTCAAACATATCGACACCGCGCTCAATCGCTTCGAGCAAGTTGGCCGGGGTGCCTACACCCATCAGATATCGGGGCTTGTCTTTGGGGAGTATTTCGTTTACCAGCTCTATCATTTCATACATAACCTCTGTTGGTTCGCCAACAGCAAGTCCGCCAATAGCATTTCCGTCGGCATTTTTCTCTGCCACATTTTCGGCAGCACGACGACGTAAGTCGGGATATACGCAACCCTGAACTATTGGGAACAGTGTTTGATTGTATCCGTACAAAGGTTCTGTTTCATTAAATCTTTTTATGCATCTGTCAAGCCAGCGTTCGGTAAGGCCTAATGATTTTTTGGCATAGTCATAATCTGCGTCTCCGGGAGTACATTCGTCAAACGCCATTATGATATCTGCTCCAATTGTGCGCTGGATATCCATAACTCCCTCGGGTGAGAAGAAATGCTTTGAGCCATCAATATGGGAGCGAAACTCAGCACCTTCTTCCTTTAGCTTTCTGTTGTCTGACAGAGAAAACACTTGGAAACCACCGCTGTCGGTGAGGATAGGTTTTTCCCAGCTATTGAATTTGTGAAGTCCGCCTGCTGCTTTTATTGTTTCAAGACCGGGGCGCAAATATAAATGATATGTGTTTCCTAAAATAATCTGAGCTTTGATATCTGTCTCAAGTTCAGTCATATGCACAGCCTTAACGCTGCCCACAGTGCCTACCGGCATAAATATAGGGGTTTCAATTTGCCCATGATCTGTAGTGATTAGACCGGCGCGTGCATTCGAATTGGGATCGTTATGTAGTAGTTGAAATTTCAATTTATTATTGTTGAATATGTTTGACGACAAAGATATAGGTTTTGCACCAACAAACAGAATAGTAAAGATTTAAATTTCGTTACATACTTTATTCATCTGCTTTATATTTGACAGATAACCTGCAACAATATTCACAATAAGGACACTTATTTTGAAAGATTGTTATACATTTGCCTAATGTTTAAACATATTAAAAATAAAAATAAAAATGCAAAGGAAACCTGATTGGCTCAAGGTATCTCTTCCTCAGGGAAAAAAGTATCTTGATATCAAAGATATAATAGAAAAGAAAAAACTGCACACAATATGTGTTGATGGAAAATGTCCCAACTTATCAGAGTGCTGGGGACGAGGAACTGCAACTTTTATGATTATGGGGGATATTTGCACAAGAAAGTGTAAATTCTGTGCTACGATGTATGGGCGTCCTCATTCATTGGACTGGGATGAGCCGGACAGATTGGCTGACACAATAAATAAAATGAAGCTTAGACATTGTGTTATTACAAGTGTTGACAGAGATGACTTGCGGGATGGTGGTGCAGGCTTTTGGGCATTTACGATAAAAAAGATTCAGGAGAAGAATCCAAATACTACAATAGAGACTCTTATTCCTGACTTTAATGGTAAGGAGGAGCTTATAAACAGGGTAATAGAGGCAGCTCCCGAGATAATTTCTCACAATATGGAGACTGTGAGGAGACTAACTCCACACATACGAAGCAAAGCCAAATATGATGTTAGCTTGAAAACAATTGGCATCATTGCAAATAGTGGCAAGGCGAGAGCAAAATCGGGGATAATGGTGGGCTTGGGAGAAACAGAGGACGAGGTTCTTGAAACAATGGATGACCTTCGTTCTGTGGATTGTAAAATATTGACTATTGGTCAGTATCTGCAACCTACACGTGAGCATGAGCCGGTGCATGAGTTTGTTACTTTGGAACAATTTGCAAAATATAAGGAGGAGGGGCTTAAAAGGGGATTCCGCTTTGTGGAAAGTGGTCCGCTTGTAAGATCTTCGTATCATGCAGAAAAACATGTTCTATAATTTAGCTGTATCAGATAATGAATAAAGATATTATATTTCAGGACTTGGGATTAACTGACTATAAGGAGGTATGGGATTATCAGGAAGTGGTATTTAAATCTCTTATAGATTCTAAACTAAATGGAAATACCGATAAAAAGCAATATCTTATTTTTTGTGAGCATAATCATGTTTTCACTTTGGGCAAAAGTGGCGATAGCCGCAATTTGCTGATTGCTGAGCATATATGTAAGAGCAAGAATATTGACTACTATCCTATAAACAGGGGTGGTGATATAACTTATCATGGTCCTGGTCAGCTGGTTGCTTATCCTATAATTGATCTGGATGAGTTTGGCATTGGTATTAAAAGCTATATTTCTATGCTTGAAGATGTGGTTATATCTGTTCTTGCGGAATACAACATCCGAGGAATGAAGGATGAAGGTGCTATGGGTGTGTGGGTTGATGCTGATAATCCTGCTAAAGCCAGGAAGATTTGTGCTATTGGTGTAAAAGCCAGCAGATACGTAACAATGCATGGTTTGGCGCTAAATGTAAACACTGATTTGTCATATTTTTCATTCATTAATCCTTGTGGATTTACTGATAAGCCTGTTACTTCAATTTATAAGGAGACCGGGAAAGAGGTGGATATGCAGGAAGTGTCTGACAAAATGAAAAATAAGTTCGAAGAGGTGTTTGGCTTTAAGTTTAAGTAGTCCAGACATTGACTAAGATATAAAACTAAAGAGGATGTTCGTCAACACTTATCGTGTGCGAACATCCTCTTTTAAATTATATTTAATTGGTATTTAAATACCGTTTAAACACTACTCAATAGCTGCTTGTGCTGCTGCCAATCTTGCAATTGGAACACGGAACGGTGAACAAGAAACATAGTTTAGTCCAACATGGTGACAGAACTTAACTGATGATGGTTCACCACCATGCTCGCCACAAATACCGCATTTCAACTCAGGTTTCACTGATCGTCCCTTTTGTACTGCCAATGTTACAAGCTGCCCTACTCCATTCTGATCAAGAACCGCAAATGGGTCATGTTTTAGAATACCTTTGTCGATATATAAAGGTAAGAACTTAGCAACGTCGTCGCGGCTGTATCCAAATGTCATTTGAGTTAAGTCATTAGTGCCAAATGAGAAGAAATCTGCTTCTGCTGCAATCTTGTGCGCTGTTAGTGTGGCACGAGGTATCTCAATCATTGTACCAACTTTGTATTCTATTGAATCGCCATATTTTGCAAATACTTCATCTGCTGTTTTTACAATGATTTCTTTTTGAGCTCTAAACTCGTAAACAATTCCGGTTAGAGGAACCATTATTTCAGGTATTGCGTTTACTCCTTCTTTCTTCAGGTCTAAAGCTGCTTCAATAATGGCTCTTGTTTGCATTTCTGTGATTTCGGGATAAAGATTACCCAAACGACATCCACGAAGTCCCAACATAGGATTAGCCTCTAACAAGCCTTCAACGCGCTCGTGAATTTCTTCAAACGGAACACCCATTACTCTTGCCATTTCCTGTTGTCCTTTTTCATCATGTGGAACAAACTCGTGTAGAGGTGGGTCCAGAAGTCTAACGGTAACAGGATAGCCGTTCATTGCTTTAAATATTCCTTTAAAGTCTTCTTTCTGTAATGGCAGAAGCTTATCAAGGGCAATACGACGTCCTTCCTCATCTTTGGCAAGAATCATTTCACGCATAGAGATAATCTTATCTCCTTCGAAGAACATATGTTCAGTACGGCATAATCCAATACCGGTGGCTCCGTAACCACGTGCTACTTCTGCATCATGTGGAGAATCGGCATTAGTTCTGACATTCATTCTTGTGTATTTGTCAGCAATCTTCATTAGCTCAAGGAAGTCATCACCAAGTTCGGCATCCTGAGTAGCAATATTACCCTCATATACATTTCCTGTTGAGCCATTTAATGAAATCCAGTCACCTTCTTTGAACACCTGACCCTTTACAGTCATTGTTCTCTCTTTATAATTAATTGTGGTGCCATTGGCAGCAGATACACAACACTTACCCATACCACGCGCAACAACTGCCGCATGAGAGGTCATACCTCCTCTGGTAGTAAATATACCTTGTGCTACGGCCATACCTCGTAAGTCTTCAGGAGAAGTTTCGATTCTACACAAGATTACTTTTTTACCCTGTGCAGCCCACTCTTCCGCATCGTCTGCATGAAATACAATCTGTCCCGATGCAGCTCCAGGAGAGGCAGGTAGTCCATTTGTAATTGCTTGTGCTTCGGCTAATGCTTCTTTGTCAAAAACAGGGTGTAGCAATTCGTCAAGCTTTTCAGCATCACAACGTTGTAAAACAGTTTTTTCATCTATATATCCCTGACGCATCATATCCATGGCTATTTTAACCATTGCTGCGGCAGTTCTCTTTCCACTACGGGTCTGCAAAATCCATAGTTTACCATTCTGAATTGTAAACTCAAGGTCCTGCATATCTTTATAGTGGTCTTCAAGCTTTTGTTGGAATTCGATAAGTTCTGCTGCACTTTCAGGCATAACTTCTTCGAGCGATGGATATTTGGATGCACGATCTTCTTCGGATACGTTTTGTAATTTAGCCCATCTGCGAGATCCTTCAAGAGTGATTTCCTGAGGTGTTCTTACACCGGCAACTACGTCTTCGCCCTGAGCATCGATTAGATATTCTCCATTGAATATATCTTCCCCTGTAGCTGAGTCACGAGTAAATGCAACACCTGTTCCGGATGTCTTACCCATATTTCCGTAAACCATTGCCTGAACGTTTACTGCTGTTCCCCAGTCATCAGAGAAGTTGTTCATCTTACGATAGAATACTGCACGAGGATTTGACCAGCTGTCGAAAACAGCCATAACAGCTCCCCAAAGTTGCTCCCATGCATCTTCAGGAAAGTCTCTTCCTGTTTGTGTTTTAACAGCAGTCTTGAATCTTTTTACAAGCTCTTTGAGATCTTCAACAGTGAAATCATTGTCTAGCTCAATTCCTCTTGCCTCCTTCATCTCATCCATAATTTCTTCAAATGGATCGATATCATCTTTACTCTCGGGTTTCATTCCAAGAACAACATCTCCATACATTTGAACAAATCTACGATAAGAGTCCCATGCAAATCTTTCATTACCGGATTTCTCAGCTATACCTACTACAGCATCATCATTAAGACCAAGATTTAACACAGTATCCATCATACCGGGCATCGAAACTCTTGATCCCGAACGCACAGAAACCAAACATGGATTTTCTCTGTCTCCAAATTTGGCTCCCATTAATTTCTCTATATTTTCGATTGCCTTCTCTACTTCAGGCTTAATTTTTTCAACTACAAAATCTCTTCCTCGTTGATTGTACTCTGTGCATACTTCAGTGGTAATGGTAAATCCCGGAGGAACAGGTACTCCTATAAGATTCATTTCTGCTAAATTAGCGCCTTTCCCTCCCAGTAGGTTCTTCATATCAGCACGACCCTCTGCCGCACCATTTCCAAAGGTGTAAACTCTCTTTTTGCTCATGTTTTTAAAAATTTATATGATAAAAATTAACAATTACTCCATGTAAGGTTATTGGTTGTGCAAATATAGTAAAAAAAAGATAAGTAAAACTATTAAGCTATCGAAATAGAATAATTAGAACATTATTGACACTTAATATTTAAAACAAACAAAAAAAGTGGGCGATAATCGCCCACTTCTTACATTACTTTGAAATAACCATATACAATAGAAACACAGGCTATTAGAGATATAAAATCATTTAATATTATGCCTTACTTGTGTGAGAAAAGATTTCATTGCATCATTGTCTTTCATTTCGATTATCGACAATAATTCTTTTAATTTCTCTCTAATCTTAATTAACTGTTCGGGCGTATATGGATTAAACAATATCTCGGAAAGCAGAAAGTCATCTTCAGACAATAAGCCCTGTGCAATGGCCATATGACGCTTGAAGGTAGTGCCCGGCGCATCCTGATGCTTCATAACAGATGCAAAGACCAATGTTGAAGCAAAAGGTATTGATAGTGAGTAGGCAATAGTTTCATCATGCTCACGAAATGAGTACTCAAAAACATTTAGCTTTAATCTATGATATAAGTCTCTGAAAAAGACCTTTCCCAAATGAGACGATTCTGAAATGATAATGGCGCTTTGTGAGCTTAAATCATTTAGACTTGCAAAAGTGGGTCCAAACATAGGATGAGTTGAGACATAGGGTCTTGTTCGTTCTTTATAAAACTCTTCAAGACCTGTCTTAACTGAAGCAACATCACTCAATATACATGTTTGAGGCAAAAAGGGCAATACATTATGAAATGCCTCAACTGTGTATTTAAGAGTAACGGCATTAATAACCAGCTCAGGAGCAAACTCTTCAATCTCTGATGTTTCAGTCATCCTGATAGTATTGTAGATAAATCTAAGTCTTTGCGGATCTGTATCATACACTGCGACTTCATGTTCGAAGCTAAGCACATCTGCAAAAAAAGATCCCATCTTTCCGGCGCCAAGTATAAGAACTTTCATTTTAGTATCGTTTATCATTTACTTTTTAGAGTTTTCCATTACTTCAAATTGCTGACGAACTGATTCAGTGTGTATGGCTTCAAGAACCTTTAATGCAAATTCACCAGACATGTCCATTTTCTCTGCTTGATCTACACGATCCTTTAGTATATGACTGTAACGTCCTGTTTGAAGGATAGGCATGCCATGTTCTAATTTATATTGTCCTATTTCGCGAGACACCCTCATTCGTTTTGACAACAATCTTAACAGTTCATTATCCAAATCATCAATTTGTTTACGCAAATCGGACAAGTCCTCGGTTGTTTGAACAGCATCACGTATAACGATATTTTTCATTATGTTGGCCAAAGTGTCTGGAGTAATTTGCTGATCTTTATCACTCCATGCCTCATCAGGATTACAGTGTGACTCTATGATAAGTCCAAAGAAATTTAAATCCATCGCTCTTTGGCTTAGTGTTTCAATCATATCACGTTTACCTCCAATGTGACTTGGGTCGCAAATAATTGGCAGCTCAGGATATCTGCGCTTCAACTCGATTGGAATATGCCATTGTGGTATATTTCTGTAGACAGTCTTATCGTTTGTACTGAAACCACGATGTATAACTCCAATTCGCTTTATTCCGGCATTGTAGAAACGCTCAATTGCACCAATCCATAACTCAAGATCGGGATTAACAGGATTCTTAATAAGAACCGGGATATCTACACCCTGCAATGTATCGGCAATCTCCTGAACTGCAAAAGGATTGGCAGCGGTGCGAGCTCCTACCCATAGCATATCAACTCCATATTTAAGAGCTTCATAGGCGTGCTTCTCTGTTGCGACTTCAGTTGCGACATACATTCCGGTTTCTTTGCGCACTCTTTGCAACCACTGTAATGCCGGTATTCCTGCTCCTTCAAAGCCCCCTGGTTTGGTACGTGGTTTCCACACACCTGCTCTAAATATTTTTACTCCTTCCTTTGCAAGTTGTCTTGCTGTTTCCATCACCTGCTCTTCCGTTTCAGCACTACATGGTCCTGAGATCAAAAGCGGACGCTTATCGTCTATACCTGGTAATAAAATTGATTCAAATTCCATAATTATATTGTTTTAGTTTTGTTATTTTCTAAATTTAATTCTGAGAGGTTCTCCTTTATTCTATTGTATGCCTCTTCTATTTTTTCAACCGATGAACCTAATGATATTCTTATAAAGCGATCACCATTTGATCCAAATATTGATCCGGGAGTTACAAAAACATTGGCAGTATATAATATATCATCTACCACTTGCTTGCTTTCAGGAGCATTTTCGGGCAGCTTGCCCCACACAAACAAGCCAACCTGCTTTTTATCGAATTTACAACCGAGTAATTCCATGATTCTTTCAGCCCAAACCCTGCGTTCGGCATAAATCTTATTCATTTCATGATGCCATTCGTCATTATTGTCTAATGCTGCTATAGTGGCTAACTGCATAGGCCTGAATTGGCCACTGTCAATATTACTCTTCGCCTTTAACACCCATTTTACAAACTGAGAATTTGACGACAGCATTCCCATTCGCCATCCCGACATATTATGAGACTTGCTAAGTGAGTTCAGTTCAATACAAATATCTTTTGCTCCATCAACCGACAGAATGCTAAGTGGTTTATCGTTAAGAATAAAACTATATGGATTATCATGGCAGATAATAATATTATGTCTCTTACCAAAGTCTACAAGCTTTTCGAACAATTCAACAGATGCATTGCCTCCTGTTGGCATATTAGGATAGTTGACCCACATCAACTTCACATTGCTCAAATCCATACTCTCAAGAGATTCAAAATCGGGTTGCCATCCATTTTTCTCAATTAAATCGTAGGTAATAATATTGGCACCAAGCAAACTTGAGACGGAAGAGTAAGTAGGATATCCAGGGTTAGGTACAAGCACTGAGTCTCCTACATTTAAGAAGGTCATAGATATATGTAGGATTCCCTCTTTCGAGCCTATTAATGGCAATACCTCTTCCATTAATAAATCTACATTATATATACGCTTATACCATTTTGCATATGCTGTTCTAAGCTCAGGAATTCCTGAATAAGGCTGATAAGCGTGAACATCACTGCGCTTTGCCATTTCCACCAATGTGTCAATAGTCTTGTCAGAAGGCATTCTGTCAGGTGCACCAACACCCAGGCTAATTACATTCTTTCCATTGGCATTCATTTGTGCTACTTCGGCAAGCTTAACCGAAAAGTAGTATTCTGAAACGCTCTTTATGCGATCGGCAGGTTCTATTATTTTACTATTACTCATAATCCTATTTTTTAAATTCTTTATCAGACTCATACTCACCTAATATCTTCAGATCATTAACCAAAGGTAATATTGCCTTTATTGATTGTTTATATCTTTCATAATCTGAGAAAGCCAAATCCACATAGAACTGATATTCCCATGCACGCCCGACAATAGGAAGAGATTGGATGCGCGTTAGATTTATTTCATAAAAAGAGAGAACAGAGAGAACCTGTGATAAGCTACCTTCTTTATGAGGTAATACAAATACCAAAGAGGACTTGTCTATAACATCAGATTTTCTTACTTCAGAAATCATATCTTCGTGAGATAGAATAAGGAAACGTGTGAAATTTCTTTTATTGGTTTCAATTCCTTCTGCAAGCACGTCAAGATTATAAATTTCGGCGGCTCTTTTACTGCAAACTGCTGCTACACCCTTAAGTTTAAGCTCTGATATCTCCTTTGCAGCAAGTGCTGTATCTTCATGCTCTACTACCTTCACGTTTGGAAGGGTATCAAGAAAATCGGAGCACTGCATTAATGCCATTGGATGAGATATAACCTCTTTTATATCTCCAAGGCTCTGCCCTTCTAATGTAGATAGTGTATGAGAAATACGCAGCTTTTGCTCTCCTACTATTTTCATGTCATTGAGCTTTAGCAAATCATGATTTTGAAGCAATCCTCCAACTATCGTATTTTCTATTGCCATAATGCCCAATAGACGAGGGTCATTATCAGCTTCTACAAAAATGTCTCTGAAAGTAAGACATGGGACAATCTCAAGCTCCTCTTGAAAATAATGGTGTGCGGCAATATCGTGATAAGCACCATGTCCACCCTGTATAGCAACTCTTTTCATCTGATATGATATTAAAAAAAAATCCTGCCATTAATTTGGCAGGATTTATATACTTTAAAATATTTTATTATTTAGCTATTTGCATACAAAATCCTGCTCTACTCTATTAAAGTAAAAGTAAAAATAGAATGAATATGCAAAACTGTTTAGTTTCATTTTTATCTTGTTTGTCGTCTTATGCGTGCAAATGTACTACAAAAATAACATAAAACAATGATTCGTTGATTATTTTTACAAAAAAACATCATTCTAATAATTTAACCACAAAAAAGATGATCTATAAATATGATTTCCATCGCGCATAAGCCTCCACATATTGAGCGGACTCACTATTATTAGGCTCAACCGTCATTATCTTTTTTAATGTTGCAAATGCTTCGTCATTTGTTTTGTAAATACCCACTCCTATTCCTGCGGATTTGGCTGCTCCTGCTGCACCATCGGTATCGAACAACTCAATAGAAGCTCCTGTAATACCGGATAAGGTGTCTCTAAAGATAGGACTTAGGAACATATTTGCATTTCCGGCTCTTATCACTTTTATATTCATGCCCATTTCTTCCATTATCTCCATTCCATACTTAAAGGAGTAGACTATTCCTTCTTGTGATGCTCTTACTATATCTGAAATAGAATGTATATTAAAATTTATGCCATGTATTGAAGCCCCTGGATCCTTATTTTCCAATACCCGCTCTGCACCATTTCCAAATGGTATAATAGAAATCCCTTTGGACCCTATAACAGACTTTGATGCTAAAGTATTCATGTCATTATAACTCAATTCTTTTTGAATCATATTTTTCTTAATCCATGAATTTAATATGCCGGTTCCGTTAATGCACAATAAAACTCCCAATCGGGTATTATTATTGGTGTGATTAACATGGGCAAAGGTATTAACACGCGACAAGGGATCGTAGTTAACTTCGCCCAACACTCCATAAACCACTCCTGACGTTCCGGCAGTTGAAGCAATTTCACCCGGATTAAATACATTTAGTGATGCTGCATTATTTGGCTGGTCACCTGCTCGATAGCCAAGAGGAGTTCCGGGATTAAGACCCAGATCTTTCGCAACACTTTCACATACGACACCTTGGTCACCAAACGTAGGTACAATATCCGGCAAAATTGATTTATCGAATCCAAAATAATCCATTACCTCTTTAGACACTTCATTACGTTTGAAGTCCCAGAATATTCCTTCAGACAATCCTTCTACGGTTGTAGTTATATTGCCTGTAAGTTTCATGGCAATATAGTCTCCGGGAAGCATTATCTTATAAATCTTATCGTATAGATTTGGTTCATTTTCTTTTACCCAAGCTAATTTAGAAGCAGTAAAGTTGCCGGGAGAGTTTAGAAGATGAGCCATTGAATAGTCACTTCCTATCTTATTGAAAGCCTCATCACCGATAGTTACTGCTCTGCTGTCGCACCAAATTATTGATGGTCTCAAAACATTAAAGTCTCTGTCAACTGCAACAAGTCCATGCATTTGCCAAGATATACCTATACCTTTAATATCTGTATTTGATATATTAGCCTGCTTGAGAACAGAAGCATTGGCAAGTTTTAGATTTTCCCACCACATAGCCGGATCTTGTTCAGCCCAACCTGGCTGTGCCGCATACATTGTCATCTCCGTCTTGGGGAAAAAATCTGATGCGACTACTTTCCCACTATTGACATCAACCAAACTGGCTTTTACAGAAGAACTGCCAATATCATAACCTAATAAATACATATTTATAATTTTATTAAAACATTTACCTTAAAAGACTTTCATTATTAGAATTAAGTAGTAATAATTAGATACTCAAAACTACCACAAGTACTCTAAATAGATTTTTATTATTTAAAACTACTGCACAATAAACATTTAATAATAGTTCAATATACAATATATTAAAGTGCAAACTTATAACATTTTACCTTACATCCAGATTCCTTATTGTATGTTTAAAAACATATAATATCGGGGAACCTAATATTGTACAACATACATTTACATGATATACAGCTTTACACTAACTATAGCAACAAAATAAAATTACTTCATATATACAATATATAATATTTGAAGATGTCATGTCAGCAAGTATTATAGAAAACCACATATACATTTTATAGCTCATAGCTTATATATCATTAATTTATGTATATTTGCACAAAATAAAATTTATCTAAACATCAAAAAAACAACCTATTTATGATTAAAAACCACCCAAAGGGACTTATTGGTGCCGCTCTATCAAATATGGGCGAGCGCTTTGGCTTCTACGTCATGATGGCCATTCTGACATTGTTTTTAATGTCTAAATTCAATCTTTCTGAAACAGAAGCCGGATCATTATACTCAATTTTTTATGGTGCAATTTATATACTTGCACTTGTAGGAGGTATTATTGCCGACAAACTTCAAAATTATAAGGGTACTATTATTGCAGGACTAGTCGTTATGTCATTAGGCTATGTATTATTAGCTATGCCCGCATTAATTAGTACCAAATACATAGCTTTAGGAGCTTTATTAATTATTGCATTTGGTAATGGTTTATTTAAAGGAAATCTTCAGGCGCTGGTAGGTCAGATGTATGATAATGATAAATACAGAGACAAGAGAGACTCAGGATTCCAGATTTTCTATATGTTTATAAATATTGGAGCAGTATTCGCACCATTTATTGCCACATCAGTTAGAAACACATTTGTGAAATGGCAAGGATATGCATACAACGCTGATCTTCCGGGACTTTGCCATCAATATATTGACGGGAATATGACTGAAGATGTGGCAAATGGCAGGTTTAGCGAACTAGCAGCAAGCGTATCCGGTGGAGTTGTTCCTACAGATATGCTGAACTTTGCATCTAGCTATCTTCATGCATTCAATACAGGATTCCACTATGCTTTTCTTACAGCTGTAGGAGCTATGATTGTTTCTCTTATAATATTCATGCTAACCAAACGCAGTTTTCCAACTCCAAAGGCAAAAGTTAAAACTGCAGGAACTAATATATCAGCAGAAGAAATCAAACAAAATGCAAAAGAGATTAAACAGAGAATTTATGCACTGCTTGCAGTATTCGGAATAGTAATTTTCTTCTGGTTCTCTTTCCACCAAAATGGACTAACACTTACATTCTTTGCGAAAGACTATACTCTTTTAGGTGGTATTTTCAACTCAGCTGAAATATTCCAGTCAATCAATCCGTTTTTAGTTGTCTTCCTAACACCAATCATTATTATTATTTTCAACAGAATGGCTAAAAAGGGAAAAGAGCCTTCCACCCCAAAGAAAATTGCAATTGGTATGGGTATTGCTGCAACTGCATTTATCGTGATGGCTATTGGCTCAATTGGATTGCCACTTCTATCTGATGTTAAAGCTCAAGGAGGATTACCTGATGCACAAAGAGTAACACCATGGTTATTATTTGCAACATACTTTATCCTTACTGTTGCTGAATTGTTTATTTCTCCTCTTGGTTTATCATTTGTTTCCAAAGTGGCTCCAGCACACATGCAAGGTCTTATGCAGGGAGGATGGCTTACCGCTACAGCGGTTGGTAACTTCTCACTATTCCTTGGGGCAATGATGTATCAAAACATTTCTATATCCATAACATGGACAGTGTTTGTTGCTGTTTGTTTAGTTTCAATGTTTGTAATGCTTGGAATGGTTAAGTGGCTGGAGAAAGTAGCTTCTTAAATGAACCAACAACAAAATATAATTATTGACAAGCCGATAAATATTTTATCGGCTTGTTTTGTTAAAACAAAGAGCGTTTTCATTCCATGAAAACAGACATCCAATCTATATTATAAACATGGATTGCTAGCAACAATCAAATTATAAATAACAATAACCTCTTATATCTAATATCAATTTCTTCGTCATATTAGATAGTTTTTGAGTAAATTTGTTGCTAATTAAATCATCAACTTTCTTTAATCATCTATTATGCAACCATTTGCACACTTACATGTCCATTCTCAGTACTCCACACTTGATGGGCAGGCAAGTATACAAGGTATTGTGGACAAAGCCATGAACGATGGAATGCCGGCTATAGCACTGACAGATCATGGCGTTATGTATGGTATTAAGGACTTTATCAATTATACCAATAAGTCTAAATCAAATATCAAAAAGGAGATTGACAAGATCTCAGCTGAACTTGAGAAGAACCCCAATAATCAAAATCTCAAAGATAAATTAGCAGAACTAAATAAAAAGATAAACTTCAAGCCTATAATTGGGTGCGAGTGTTATTGTGCTCGTCGTGACAGATTTCAGATGAATGATAAGGTAGATGGTAGTGGCTGGCACCTTGTAGTTCTTGCCAAAAATCTTACTGGTTACAAGAACCTTATTAAAATGGTGTCTAAAAGCTGGACTGAAGGATATTACTACAGACCAAGAATAGATAAAGAGTTATTAGAAGAATACAAGGAGGGACTAATAGTATCTTCCGCATGCTTGGGTGGTGAGATTTCGAGAAAGATTGATGAAGGAAATATTGAAGGAGCTGAAGAGGCAGTGCAATGGTTTAAGAGTGTTTTTGGTGAGGACTATTATATAGAAATTCAGAGACATAAAACCACTCGTCCTGATGCAGATCATACAACCTATCCAAAACAAGAGAGGGTTAATATTGAACTAATCAGAATAGCAGAGAAGTATGGAGTAAAGGTAATCGCTACAAATGATGCTCACTTTGTTAATGAAGAAGATGCAGATGCTCATGACAGGCTTATATGTCTAAGTATGGGTAAGGATTTTGACGATCCTAACAGAATGAGATATACAAAGCAGGAATGGATAAAAACAACCAAAGAGATGAATCAAATATTCTCAGATGTTCCTTATGCATTATCCAACACAATTGAAATTGTAGATAAAATAGAGAGTTATTCAATAGACAACCCTGCTTTAATGCCTTTTTTCCCTATTGACAGCGACTTTGGTACAGAAGAAGAGTATAAAGAAAAACTTTCAGAAAAAGAACTTCTAGATAGATTTGGTGAAAAGGCATTCAATAGAATGGGTGGATATGACAAAGTAATACGAATTGTATTAGAGGGTGACTACCTGACTCATCTGACATATAATGGTGCTTACGAAAGGTATGGCAATCCAATTCCACCTGAAGCAAAGGAGCGATTAGATTTTGAGATAGACACAATCATTAATATGGGATTCCCCGGATACTTTCTGATTGTACAGGACTTTATCAGTGCTGCACGAGAAATGGGCGTGGCTGTAGGTCCTGGACGTGGTTCAGCAGCGGGTTCAGCTGTAGCTTACTGTTTGGGTATTACAGATATTGATCCAATGAAATATGATTTGCTGTTTGAGAGGTTCCTAAACCCAGACCGTATTTCAATGCCTGATATTGATATCGACTTTGATGATGAAGGACGCGACAAAGTACTTCAGTGGGTAACAGAAAAGTATGGCTATGAAAAAGTTGCGCGAATAATAACATATGGCACTATGGCTACTAAGTCTTCAATTCGTGATGTAGCTAGAGTTCACAAAGTTCCTCTTTCTGAAGCTGACAGATTGTCAAAGCTTATACCAGACCGTATACCAAATGTAAAGAAAGTAAATCTCAGCACTGCAATTCAGCATGTGCCGGAATTAAATCAGGCCGCTAACGGAAATGACCCTCTTTTGCGAGATACACTAAAGTATGCAAAGATATTAGAAGGTAATATTCGAAACACCGGAGTTCATGCCTGTGGAGTTATTATTGGACAAACAGATATTTCTGACATTGTTCCAATAAGCACCGCAGAGGATAAAGAAACTAAGGAAAAACTCCTTGTAACCCAATTTGAAGGATCAGTTATTGAAGAGACCGGACTAATCAAAATGGACTTCTTGGGCTTGAAGACTCTGACCATTATTAAAGATGCTGTAAAAAATATAAAGCATACGCACAACATTAATGTTAACATCAGAGAAATACCTTTAGATGACAAAAAGTCATACGAACTATATAGCAACGGGCAAACAACCGGTACTTTTCAGTTTGAGTCAGCTGGTATGCAGAAGTATCTTAAGGAACTGAAACCTAGCAAGTTTGAAGACCTTATAGCAATGAACGCCCTATACAGACCTGGGCCCATGGACTATATACCTCAATTTATTGCGCGTAAGCACGGAACTGAGGAAATAAAGTATGACCTTCCCATAATGGAACAATACCTAAGCGAGACATATGGTATTACTGTTTATCAGGAACAGGTCATGTTACTGTCACGTTTATTAGCAAACTTTACTCGTGGTCAATCAGATGAGCTTCGAAAAGCAATGGGTAAAAAGCTCATCAATCAAATGATGGCACTCAAAGAGAAGTTTTTGAATGGGGGTAAGGCAAACGGATACGACGAAACAACACTGTTGAAGATTTGGTCAGACTGGGAAAAATTTGCTGAATATGCATTCAACAAGTCTCACTCCACATGCTATTCATGGGTAGCATATCAGACAGCTTGGCTAAAAGCCAATTATCCGTCGGAATATATGGCTGCCGTTTTGTCTAACAATCTTAGCAATATGACTGAGATTACTAAGTTTATGGATGAATGTAAGTCCATGGGAATAAATGTTCTTACACCTGACGTAAACGAGTCTATTCGCAAATTCTCTGTCAACAGAGAGGGCGATATACGCTTTGGGCTCGCAGCTATTAAGAGTGTGGGCTCAAGTGCAGTAGAAAGTATTATCAAAGAGAGAAAAGCAAATGGCCCTTATAAAGATATTTTTGATTTCGTGGAGCGTGTAAACTTAACTTCATGCAATAAAAAGAATATAGAATCTCTGGCTCTTGCAGGCGCTTTTGACTCATTTCCCGGAATAAAGAGAGAACATTTCCTATCACCCGGAAATAACGGCGAGGAATTTGTAGATATATTAATAAGATATGGAAATAAGTTTCAACAGGACCAATATCAGTCTATGAATTCTTTATTTGGAGACGATACATCATTCATGGTTACACGTCCGGATATACCACATGTGGCTCCCCTTCCGGAGTTGGCTAGACTTAATAAGGAACGTGAACTTATAGGTATATATCTATCTGCTCATCCGTTGGATGAATATGAGTTTATACTAAGGTATGTATGTTCAACATCCTGCTTATCTCTGAAGGACTTAAAACCATTATCCGGAAATGATGTTACCTTTGGAGGATTGATAACTGCAGTAAGAGAGGGGCAGAGCAGACGTGGAAGTCCTTTCACTATAATTAGTATTGAGGATTACACAGGTAGTGTAGAGCTTGCATTTTTTGGAGAAGACAGCGTGAACTATGGTAAATTTGCACGTATTGGACTGTCAATTTTTGTAAGAGGACAAGTTCAAGAAAAAAGATATAGAGAAGGAGAATACGAAATCAAAGTTTCATCTATGAATCTTCTCTCAGAAATGAAAGATAAATTGGTCACTAAGATAACGCTCAATATACCAATTGGTAATATAGACAAAACTGTCATTTCGGAACTATCTTCAGTGATAAAAAACAATCCAGGCAATTCATTGTTATATTTTCAAATTATAGGAGAAGATGTAAGTTCTAATATTGAGTTGTTTTCAAGATCTACAAAGCTTGAGGTAAACAAAAAAGTTATTGACTATTTGACAGATAACATAAACATAAATTTCAAAATTAATTAAACAACAATTATTATGGCACTTGTAATTACAGATGCAACACTAGACGAAGTGTTGGCAACAGACAAATTAGTTATTATCGATTTTTGGGCTGAATGGTGTGGTCCTTGTAAAATGATTGGTCCAATCATTGATCAAATTGGAGAAGAGTATGCAGATAAAGTTGTAGTTGGAAAGGTTGATGTTGATAACAACGACGATACTACATCTAAGTATGGCATTCGCAACATCCCAACTGTTCTTTATATAAAAGATGGCAAAGTTGTTGATAAAGTTGTTGGAGCAGGCTCAAAAAATGTTTTCACAGAGAAAATTGACAAGTGGTCCTAACCCACAAGTACTCTTAATTATAAAGTGAGGCTGTCTATATTTTAGACAGCCTCACTTTTTTTAATCTCATTATTTGAAGTAAATGTACTTTATTTAGTACTCGTCTTCATTAAAAAAGAAATCTTCCTTGCTTGGATAATCAGGCCATATATCTTCGATAGTTTCAAAAACTTCGCTATCATCCTCAATCTCTTGCAGATTTTCAATTACCTCAAGCGGTGCACCGGAACGCTGAGCAAAGTCAATCAGCTCGTCCTTTGTAGCCGGCCATGGTGCGTCTTCCAATTTAGATGCTAATTCTAGTGTCCAATACATATTTAATTCAGTTTTAGTTGTTTCACAAATCAAAGCGCAAAAATATACAAAAAATATTAGAACTTGCCTTGTTCCCAGAATATTTCTTTTCCCACCCTATTATTTTCATATCTTGCAAGGACAAAAAAGTAATCAGAAAGTCTATTTATAAAGATAAGTATCTCTTTAGCAACAGGAAATTCGCTATCTAGTCTGTAAATATTTCGTTCGGCTCTACGAGCTATTGTACGACAAATCTGTGCCCTTGAAGATGGCTCATTACCTCCAGGAAGAATAAACTGCTTAATCTTTGGCAGAAGAGAGTCAATTCTATCAATCTCCTTTTCTATCTTATCAATATCTTCCTCAGTTATTATACTTGCTGCTTTAGGGTTTATCTTTTCTGTTTCTGTAGCTAAATACGAGCCAACAGTAAACATTTTGTGTTGGAGAAATGACAAAAATTCTTTATTATCTTGATCTTTAATCTCACAGTCAAGCCACCCAATATAACTGTTAAGCTCATCAACAGTTCCATAGGCGTCCAAACGAATATGAGCTTTAGAAACACGGGTTCCGCCAACTAATGATGTTGCGCCCATATCTCCCGTTTTTGTATATATAATACTCTTTTTCATTGTCTTAAAAATGATGGTAGTTAAATTAAATAGTTCCTTTTATTAAAAGTTTCATCCAATAGTACAATTCCTATATCTCTGATATCAAATGAAATTATCACTCTTTCATCTTTTACCAGCGATTTCCAGAACATCTTTGATTCTTTAGATTTTATTCCATAAACAACCCAGAACGTATCTTTGTTGCTTAATTCAAAAAGTTTTTCTTTGTTTACCTCACATTCTTCAATATTTATGAAAATTGAATCATATCTTTTGTTGCTTTTAAGCACATCCACAAAGTTGATATCCTTATCAATGTCACCCAATATTTTTTCTGCCAATGATACCTTTTCAGGATCTTTTTCAAAACAATCACAGCTTTCAACATACTCTGAATGACAGATATATAGAGTATTTATCCCATTACCTGAACCAAGATCTAACACACTTTTTGGTTTAAAATATTGAATTAGACGATAAGAGAGATGATTTAATCTGGAAGATACAACATAAATGTGGTTATTTAACAAAACACATTCAAGGTCGTTAAAGGCATAATACCAATATTTATTATAAACCACATTAGTTATAAAATTAAAAGCGAAAGGAGAGTGTACACCATATCCTTTCGCATGTCTGATACGTTGAATCCAATCAAAAATCAAGGTTAGTAATATTCTTTTAAATTATAGTTTATAAATCAAAACAACTGCGTAAGATGTTATACCCTCTTCTCTACCAACAAAACCCATCTTTTCAGAAGTAGTTGCTTTAATTGATATATCACCAACTTCAATCCCCATGGTTTCACTAAGTTTTTGTTGCATTGCAGGTATATAAGGATTTAGTTTTGGTGCTTCTGCACAAATAGTAGAGTCTATATTTGATATCTCATACCCGTTAATTCTAATAAGATCTACTGTTTTTCTAAGCAGAAGTTTGCTATCAACACCTTTAAACTCGTCACTTGTGTCAGGGAAATGGTATCCAATATCTCTCAAATTAGCAGCACCAAGCAAGGCATCACATATTGTATGTATAAGCACATCAGCATCAGAATGACCTACAAGCCCTTTATCGTAATCAATTTTTATGCCCCCCAACCAAAAGTCACGCCCAGACTGGAAACGATGCATATCATAGCCAAAACCTACTCTAAACTTCATATAAACCTATCATATAAATTTTATCTCATCAAATTTCGCAAGCCATCAAGTCCAAAGCCTATCGACAAGCGCAAAGTCTGATCTAGTGGGTTGGATTGTGCAGTAGAAATAAGATATGCGGCGTCAATCTGAAATGAATTATATCTAAAACCAGCCCCAAACGCCATATATCTTCTATTACCCTTATACTCATTTTCATTATAATAACCCGTTCTAAGCGAGAATTGATTATTATATGAGTATTCCATTCCAACCGACCACATAACCTCTTGCATTTCCTCCTTGAATCCGCCGGGGGCATCACCAAAAGACTTAAATATTCCCACTATTGGTGACATGTTATAATAGTCATCTATTCTCTTTTGTTTATCTGCTTCGGTTTCACCCTCTACCGGAAGTTGAGGTGTAGGGACAAGCAACTTATTAATATCAGCACTAAAAGATAGTGTGTTTTTATTATCCAAAGGAAGCCCCAAAGAAGCTCCCAGTCTTAGATTTGTGGGTAAAAACATTGACGTATTTCCATCATCATAAGAAATTTTAGTTCCAATATTTGAAATATTGAACCCAAAACCAAGTAATGTTTCAGATCTCCCTAAATATATATATGATTCATTATACCCCGCTATATCAGCAGCAAAAGCATTACCGGGTGTTGTCTCGTCATCACCAGTAGAATAATCAGCACGAATATATCTAAGAGTTACAGCAGAAGAAAAAGTTTCAGAAAGCCTTCTTGAATATGCAACATCAAATGCAAACTCGTGAGGAGACACCGACATCATTATTTCAGAAGTAGCAAAAATATCAAACTCACCAAAAGAAAAATATCTTAGAGATGTACTTATAGCGTTTAGATTATCGTTACCAAACTTCCAAAATCCTGATACATACACAAGATTAACATCGTTAACCAATTTGCTAAGCCATGGTGTATATGATGCAGCTACGCCGGCAGTTGAAGATACAAAAGGATATTTTGCAGCATTCCAATATTGAGAATAGACATCGGGCATAGTGGCTACACCAATATCTCCCATACCTCCTCCTCGTGCATCCGGGGCTATTTCAAGTGATGGCACCGCAACAGGAATTGGATTGTATTTCTGAGCATAAATTTTGCCACTCCAAAGAGTTGATATGGCAAACAAACAAATTATTAATGATAATCTTGATTTTAATAGCATAGGGCAAAATAGTTCTATTTGATATAAAAACAAATATAAAGCCTTTTTATTGTATTAAGGCACTATTTAATTTTAAAATCCAGTAATTTCTTGTCACCAATAAATCCTTGTAAATTATCATCTATAGAAACAGTGCCTACACCGGCAGGAGTTCCGGTGAATATTAGGTCTCCGATTTTTAGGGTAAAGAAATTACTAAGATATGATATTATCTTATCTATAGAATATATCATATCACCACTATTCCCTCTCTGAACTGTATTTCCGTTTATATCAAGATGAAAATCAATATTGTTTATATCATCAACTTCCTCTTTGCTTATAAAATCACCAATTGGCGCCGAGCCATCAAAGCTTTTAGAAATTTCCCATGGTAAACCAAGATTTTTCTGATCTAACTGTAAATCACGAGCTGTAAAGTCTATACCAACCGTTATCTCGTCATAATATCTATGTGCAAACTTCTCGCTGATACTCTTTCCAAGACGGCTAATCTTAACAACTATTTCTGTTTCATATTCAATTCTTTGAGAAAAATCAGGTATAAAAAAAGGATTGCCATTACGTATCAAAGCTGTATCAGGTTTCATAAATATTACCGGATTCTCAGCTTCAAAATCACGTTTCATCTCCTTATTATGAGAATCATAATTTAGTCCAATCGCAAAAATCTTCATTGGGAATATAATTTAAACTATAAACTGCGCTCTTTAAGCCTGTTAAACATAACTGCCAAATGAGCATATAAAGATGTGTTTTGCAAAACAATATTTTCAGGCACTGATATACGAAATGGAGTAAAATTCCAAATAGCTTGTATCCCACCCTCTATCATAAAATCAGCTATATCTTGTGCTATACCGGATGGCACTGTCAAAACTCCAATCTGCGCATTTAACTCTTTATTTTTGGCAAAATAATCATCTGAATGAAGTACAGGTACACCATTAATAGACTGCCCAACTATATTTGAATCCACATCAAATCCCGCATCAATTCTCAGTCCATACTGCTCTAGTCCGGAATCAGACAATAGTGCAGCACCAAGACTACCAACTCCAAAAAGAACTGCAGAATGCATTTTTGTAAAACCCAAAAAATCCTCCAAGACAGAAATAAGCAAATCTATATCATAGCCAACCCGGGTTTTACCTGTAATATCAACATAAGACAAATCCTTTGCTATCTGTGATGCGGAAACATTAATTTTTTTTGCTATATGAGTTGACGAGACATGGGTATACTCCTGCTTTTTAAGCAACTTTATATATGACAAATACCATGGTAGCCTCCGCAATGCCGGTTCGGGGACTCTTGAATGGAAAGTATTGTATTTCATTAGTTTATTATTGTTTAGGTCACAAAGATACCCCATTTTTTAGTAAAATAGATAAATATCACACACAATTAAAGATTTATTTCTCTAATCGAACTTTTCCGCGTCAATTTATAAATAGAATACAACACACAGATTTGGGTATCATATCTCTGCGTCTGAATACCCCCCTTCGAAGTTTAGCAAAAACACCTTTGTTGTTTTAAACTCTTTAAGCATTGGCTTCAACTGTTTAGTAAATATCCCTGAATAATGCTTACTCTTTAAATGTTTGTTATATGCAGATTCACTTTCGTAGCTCTCATATATGAACACCTTTGTTGCATCTTCTTCGCTTATCATAACATCATAGATTATACAACCATCCTCACCCTCAAGAGTTTGAAGCTGCAAATCTGATAACAAATCTATTGCTTCATCAGTTTTAGACTCCAAAATTTTAAGTTCAGAAATAAATACAATAGGCTCATTTTCAGACATAGAATGAGCCATACTATCAACTCCCGAAAGAAAGGCAAAAACAACAAATGAAAAAATTAATAACTGTCTGTTCATTTCAATAAAGTATAAAATATAAAAATTTTCTTAGTTCCTAAGCCCTGTCACATCACTCAATACTGCGCGAATAGAGCCCACCTTAAGCTGTGTATTTATAATTATTGGCACTCTGTTGCCATCATCAGTAAGTGTGGCACTGATAGCTTCTTTCTGATTTTTAAATGCTTTGTCATATATCGTTAAAGATATTTGAATAGCATCGTATGTTTTTCCATTGTTTGCTTTAACCTTAGTTTTGCCTCCAAAATTTACAGACATATTTACTATATCTTTACCGGCAATAAACTGTATCTGCTTAGAGTCGCCCACCTTCATTCCGGTATAGTCCATATTACGAATAAGGGGTAATACAGACAGATAGTCGTATGTGCAATGTTCTGTTATAAAGGTTTTATCAAATCTCTTTTGTCCATTATACACCCGATTAGTTCTCACCTTAACACCATTATCGCTATATGTAAAGGTTTGCACCTCTTTAGAGTAGTCCTTCCCCTCATAAGCATTTTTTGTAAACAACAGCGGTCGCAAATCCATATCTATATATGACACCAAAGTATCATTAACAGAATAAAAGCTACCAACCAAACCTGTTGTGTTCATTTGCA
This sequence comes from uncultured Proteiniphilum sp., assembly GCA_964535975.1. GTDB lineage: Bacteria > Bacteroidota > Bacteroidia > Bacteroidales > Dysgonomonadaceae > Petrimonas. The sequence goes on from CAZHWC010000003.1 coordinate 34,886, forward strand.
TTCTTATATTATATGCACTTGCTCCTTTATAGTCAACCATATCAGTTCTCATATGTCCCACTCCGGCCTTAGAGTTTATCAACCCGTAGCTAAAATATAAATCATAATGTATATGTTCGCCACTCTTAAAGGAAGTGTTCAATATCTTACATTGAGCATTTGCTCCAAAAGCAATTACAAAAAGTACTATAGCCAAAATAAACTTATTGGTTTGTTTCATACACGTATTCATTATTTGTTCGTAAAGAAAATTGTGAAATTTGGCACACCTTATATGCCTAAACTTCCAGCACCCATCCGTTGCGAAGTACCAGTCCCACGCTGTTGCTGCCCTCTCTGCTGCCCCTGTTGTCTTCCTCTTTCCTCATTTAGATTTCGCTTCTTTTTTTCCTCAGGCTTATTCTTTAATATATCCACAGGTTTTTGTTTATCAATAGGCAACGCCATCAAATCCCAATCCTCCTCATGATCTGTATAAGCCCTTATTTCAAGTGCTTTAGGATAGTAAAACACCTTCTCAGGCTGTCGCTTCTCATTATAGCTCCCTGTTGTCCATTCTCCATCTCCATTATCATCGATAAATAAACGAGCAAAAATTTTACCGGGATCAATGTCAAAAATCAGTGCTTCGTTGTTTTTGACACGTACTTTTCTAAAAGGTTTATCCGAGCTATCCAACAGTTCAACATACGCATCCACACTATCTGGCAATCCATGAAGAACAAAAAGCAGATTTCCGTATTGTTCAAGCGACTTTACGCTAAAGGCTTGTTCTGTTTTTTCATTAAACAAACCATATACACTGTGAACCATAGCTGAATCTATTCTTAACTTATATTTCTCACCAGGCTCCCACTTATACTCCATTTTATATTGTCGCGGATTAATACTATCAGCAGAAAAGGAAAATGGAACAGTGATAAAAACAGAATCCTTTTCATGCTCTAAAATCACTTTTGAAGAATCAAAGTCGATAACAGGATGTTCAAAGTTAATATAAATTGGAGCATAAACTTCGTGTGCTGTTTTTATAGTAGAGGTTACGCTAAGATACCTTATCTCTTCCTCTTCATCCCCAGCTTTTTCTTTCTTTTTCTCCTTTCGGCTCACTCTCTGCTCCTTAAACATAAATCTAAGAGTATCTGATTCTAACACATCACGATTAATAGTGTCTGTCTTTAGATAGTCCATTTTTAATAGAATAGTATCCTGTTTTGAAATTAAAGAATCGGTAATCCACAGAGATATTGTATCATTTTCTCTACTTCTTTCCATCACATACCAGGAAAGATTATCAGACTGAGGTGAGATAAGCTCAAATGAAGGTGTTTTAGTAGGAGCAGAAAAATAAACCATAAGCTTCTCACGTATTGAACGCTCATGTTTCTCTCGATATTTTCTTTTAAACCCTGAATCAAATGTACGTAGGACGATATCATCAGGCATAAAACGAGTATAATCAACAATTTTAATTGAATCAACGGTTATACTATCTAAAAAGACAGTATCCTGCCTTACCGCCGGCATAGATGAAGGCACAATTATAGAATCAAGAAACGCTATTGTCTCTAACGGACTGCTATAAATATAGTCTCTGTTATCATCTTTTAAAGCAAATATTTTATACTCTCCAGGGGCAATACCCCTAACCGTAAAGCGACCTCTAGAATCTGTTCTCGATATTTTTTCAAATGGAACTTTAGTAAAAGCTGTATCCTCTAAGCTGGAATGCATACCAACATAAATACCTTGAGAGGGCTCTAAGTTACTTGCGGATAGAACTACACCTGATACAGCCAATGTATCAAGCACATCTCCTGTTGAAAAGGACAAAGAAAAATTTTCTAAGGGATTTCCCTCATTGTTATCAACAATCGCATCTGTAAAGTCAATAGTGTAAGTTGTATTTTCCAGCAAGTCGTCCTCAAGCTCAACAACAGCTTTTTTACCTACCGATTTTATAACTGGAAGGCTTATTTGTGGGGGTGTTATGATCACCTTCTCTGCAGGTTTCTCAATCTTTATGTTTTCATCAAATTCAATCTCAATAATCTTTCTTTTTACATTAAGAGATCCATTCTTTGGATTGGATTTTAGCATTCGAGGTGGGGTTTCATCATATAGTCCCCCTGTAGGTGAAGCAATATTGGCACAAGAACTGAGTAAATAAAAAAAGCCAGATACTATTGAAAAAGAAATTATATATTTCAAAAACTTTGACATCGATTTTTAATAAAGTTGTAAAACAATAAGATAGCAAATGTACAACGAATTAAGTAGTATTCATTTATATGGACTGTAAAAAAAAGGAAAATCTCGATTTATTACACCTCTTGCTGTACATTCTTTGACAAAACTCTATATCCAATCTTGCAATATAAGCATTTGCGATTATCACAATATTCTTTTCTCAATTGAATAATTGCTTGCGAATCAAAAGCACTCTTCACCACAAAGCCGGCATCTTCAAATTCTCTGACTATAGAGTTTTTTTCAGGCTTAACAGATTCAAGTATCGCTAATGCCCTATCACAATACTTTTCCTGATCCGTCCTTTTACCATAAGCAAACAATACCGGAGCAATTGTATTTATCAACATCAGGTCAAGAGAAGACTCACCCAGATATTTCTTTTTCTTTATCGATACATTGCCAAATGAATAATGAGTTTCCCAGTACTCAGAAGTTTCAGATTGCAAATGCAGGCGAAGCCTCCTATAATCATCAACTTCAATAATTTTGGAAAATATTCTAGGCGATTGTGAAAACAAACACGCCAACTGTGCTATCCTTATTTGAGGAAAAGCATTAGGACGCACCCTTAGTCGTTTGAATACAAATCCATCCATACTTTTAAGCTGATATTTATGCGCAAGAAAAAGATACTCCTTTCTTAAATTGTAATAGTATTCATCTTCAAAATACTCATCCTCAAGCATACCAGCCTGACCAAACATCAAAGCCTCTAACTGAAATAGATTATTGCTATGCTTTTGTATTATTTTAAAACCAATACTCAAAGCTAATCTTTCAAATTCATCAGAGTTGAGACCAAAACCATAATTTCTAGTAAGAAGCACGAAGAATACCTCCTCCCAAGAATTATTAAATCTGTCGAGATGTTTATATATATCATTAGTTTTACGTTCAAGCCTTTCCACACCAAGCACTCCAAGCCATGGTCTTACGATATGAGGCTTCATATCAGCAAGTTGATCTTTGCAAGGTATATTTGACCTGCATTTTAGTAATGCTTCTGCATTATCTTTTACAGATTGTGGCACGACCATCTTAACCTGAGGCACTAATTGGTGTTGCTCATTAAATACATCACCCTTAATATTCTCAACTACATGCAAAATTGTAGAGTTATAACTCTTATCAATATGATGATTATGTTTATACCAATCGTCTGAAGAAAGATGTATCTCAACATTTCCTGCCCACACCCTATCATTAATTTTTACTTTAGCATTAAAAAAGTCAGGACCGGCATTTTCATTATTTATTCCAGGATCTAATACCTCTACCTTATGCCCATCGGTTGTTTCAAGATTTAATTGATCAAACAATCTATATTTCCAAATATAGTGTAGTAAATATTCACTGTGCGACATGTTATTAAATATATTTTCAAGTTCTAAGTTGCAATAATATCCATTTAAATCGGAAAGAATACATTTTTATTCACTTTTTTACAAAAAGATAGTACAACATGTATTTATTTTGCGTTATATTACATAACTTAATCAATATAGAAATATTTTAATATGAATTATAGGAATATACACGATTTTGAAATTGCAGAATTAATAAAAAACGGATGTAGTTGTGATGACTGGAATTTAATAAGGGTTAGTGATGAATTTACAACAAAACACATAAAAAACTCACAATTTTCAGGAAAAACTACAATTGGCTCATTAAAGAAAACCTTCTCTTTGGCAGGCGGAGTAAGCAAACACTCGTGCATATCAAACGCAGTTATTCATAACTGTACAATAGGAGATGATGTAGTGATTGAAAATATCCAAAACTACATAGCAAACTATAATATTGGAAATGGCTGTTTTATTCAAAATGTTGACGTAATATATGTTGAAGACACAACTTCATTTGGACAAGGTACTCAGGTAAATGTACTAAACGAAACAGGAGGCCGAGAAGTGTATATTACTGACAAACTATCATCACATTTTGCTTATATATCTGCTTTATACAGACATCGACCTGCTTTAATAAGCAAAATGAAATCTATTACAGATGCTTACTGCGAACAAAAAAAATCTGATATGGGACAAATTGAGGATAATTGTGTTATAGTAAACGTTGGATGTATCAAAAACCTATATATAGGCGAGCACTGTATAATTAAAGGTGCCATGATGCTTAAAAATGGAACAATAAACAGTAATGGCACTGCACCCGTTTATATAGGCAGAAATGTAATTGCCGAAGAGTTCATTGTACTCTCTGGTTCAAGATTGGATGGAGGCACTATTATTTCCAAAAGTTTTGTTGGACAGGCTTGTGTCCTCGACAAAGGCTATTCAGCTTCTGATTCGTTATTTTTCAGTAATTGTCAAGGCGAGAACGGCGAAGCATGTGCATTGTTTGCTGGACCATTTACAGTAACACATCACAAGTCCACATTATTGATAGCGGGTATGTTCTCATTCATGAATGCAGGTTCAGGTTCCAACCAAAGTAATCATATGTACAAATTAGGACCAATCCATCAAGGTATCATAGAGCGAGGAGCTAAAACCACAAGTAATTCATACATTTTATGGCCGGCCAAGGTGGGCCCTTTTTCATTAATTATCGGACGACACTCCCATCATTCGGACACATCCAACTTCCCATTTTCATATCTTATAGAAAATGATAACACGACTCACTTGGTACCGGCAATTAACCTTAAGAGTGTGGGAACAATACGCGATGCAAAAAAATGGCCCGAACGAGACAGAAGAAAAGACTCAAACAAGCTTGATTTTATAAACTTCAATCTTTTAAGCCCATACACCATTCAGAAAGTTCTTGCCGGTTTAAATACATTGAAGCAACTACAAGATACTGCAGGAAAAACCTCTGACATATATACCTATCAAAGTTGTATTATAACAAATACTTCTCTGAGGCGTGCCCTCCAGCTCTACGAAATAGTAATTCACAAGTTTTTAGGAAACTCAATCATTAAACGACTTGAAAACACTGAGTTTAAAAATAATGAAGAAATACGTAAGCAACTTATTCCAGACACCAATGCCGGTTCAGGTGAGTGGCTTGACATATCAGGGTTGATAGCTCCAAAATCAGAAATAGAAAACTTGCTAAGCAAAATAGAAGAGAGCAAGATTACAAATTTGCAAGAAATAAACAACGTTTTCGAACAACTGCACAAAAACTACTATTCACTTGAATGGACCTGGGCATGGGAAGTTATACAAGACTTCTACAATATAACACCGGACACTATAACCGCTAATGATGTTATAAAAATTGTAGAACAGTGGAAGACCTCAGTCATTAATCTCGATAGAATGATATATGAAGATGCTAGAAAGGAGTTTTCCTTATCATTTAAGACAGGATTTGGAGCTGACGGAAACATCCAAGAACAAGCTATGGACTTTAAATATGTTAGAGGTGCATTTGACAACAACCCATTCGTAATTACAACTCTTAAACATATTGAAGAGAAGAGCGAGCTTGGAGACGAATTAATAAAAAGAATGAAGACAGTTAACAATTAATGAGGTATTTTTGACAATTATTATCTTGCAGACTAATTAGTTATGTGTACTTTTGCAGACACCCATAGAACGACTTAGCGCTCTATGGGTTTATTGAACAATCTAGAAATATAGTATTAGATATATAAATATGAGTAAACTAAATGGACATATCTCGCAAATAATTGGTCCGGTTGTTGACGTTTATTTCGAACTCAATGGCAATAACAACTCCGACCTGCCTGCCATAAATGACTCTCTAACGATTTTTAGAGACAATGGACTTCCACTGGTACTGGAGGTTCAACAACATATTGGCGAAAACACAGTTCGTGCAGTAGCAATGGATTCCACAGATGGATTAAGAAGAAAAATGCCGGTAATTGCCAACGGAAGTCCAATAAATATGCCGTCAGGCATGCAAACCAGGGGCAGACTCTTGAACGTTACGGGAGATGCAATTGACGGACTAAAGTCCTTAGACAAGGATACTCATAACCCAATACACAGAGATCCTCCAAAATTTGAAGATTTAACCACCACTACAGAAGTTCTTTTCACAGGTATTAAAGTTATTGATCTTATAGAGCCATATTCAAAAGGAGGTAAGATTGGCCTCTTTGGTGGCGCAGGAGTAGGTAAGACAGTATTAATTCAAGAATTGATTAATAACATAGCAAAAGGAAAAGGCGGCTTTTCAGTCTTTGCAGGTGTGGGCGAGAGAACAAGAGAGGGTAACGATCTATTACGTGAAATGATTGAGTCAGGAATCATAGACTATGGCAAAGAATTCAAAAAGAGCATGGAAGAGGGACATTGGGATTTAAGCAAGGTAGATTATGATGCTCTGTCAAAGTCGCGTGCCACTCTAGTTTTCGGGCAGATGAACGAGCCTCCGGGTGCACGTTCCTCAGTTGCACTATCAGGTCTGACACTTGCCGAATCATTCAGAGACATGAACACCGAAGGAAAATCAGATATACTATTCTTTATTGATAATATATTTCGTTTTACACAAGCCGGCTCTGAAGTTTCTGCCTTGCTAGGTCGTATGCCTTCAGCTGTAGGATATCAGCCGACACTTGCTACTGAGATGGGGGCCATGCAAGAACGAATTACTTCTACCAACAAAGGATCTATCACATCCGTACAAGCCGTGTACGTACCTGCAGACGACTTAACTGACCCTGCACCGGCAACAACATTCTCTCACCTTGATGCAACAACTGTGTTAAGCAGAAAAATTTCTGGACTAGGTATATTCCCTGCTGTTGATCCACTTGAATCTACATCACGTATCCTTACACCCGAAATAGTTGGAGAAGAGCATTACACAACAGCCCAGCGAGTAGTTCAGATATTGCAGCGAAATAAAGAGCTTCAGGATATTATTTCCATTTTGGGAATGGAAGAGTTATCTGATGAAGATAGAATAACAGTAAACAGGGCAAGAAAGGTACAACGATTCTTATCACAACCATTCCATGTCGCAGAACAGTTTACAGGCTTGCCCGGAGTAATGGTTCCTATAGAGGAAACAATCAGAGGATTTAAAATGATACTTGACGGAGAGCTTGATGAATATCCGGAGATGGCCTTCCTTAACGTTGGAACAATAGATGATGCCATAGCCAAAGGGAAAAGGCTTATGGATGAAGCTAACAAATAAAAAGTCATATTTTGGACAAGATCAGACTAACAATATATACACCTGAGGGCAGTATTTGTGACAAAATGGTTTCTGCTGTAACACTGCCGGGAAGCAGTGGCAGGTTTACTATCCTACTAAATCACAGCCCTATAATTTCTTCTCTTCAAAAAGGGCAAATTAAATATACTTCTGAAGGAGTAACTACCGAATTAGAAGTATCAGAAGGATTTGTGGAGGGAAAAGAAAACAATATTACTGTCTGCATAGAGGCTTATAAACAATGAAAAAGATAAAACAAAAACTTCTTTTACTTCTTTCACTATTTGTCATAATCATTGGACTTGGCAGCTGGATGGTACTTACTCAGTTCTTTCCCGAACTTGCATTTAAAGACTATCCTATTATACCTATCTACTTTTTCGTAGTAGGCGCAGTAACTATTGCCATTTTAACTCAAATAAAATTCGACAATTCAATAAAGTTGTTAAACAGACTAATGGTGATAAGAGGATTCAAAATACTTACAACAATGCTTATTGGACTAGTATACTGGCTCCTTGACAGGGCAGAAATCAGAAGTTTTGCAATAATGCTTGCAGCATTTTATTTGTTTTATCTCTTTTTCGAGATTTATATATTTGCTCAGATAGAAAAATGGCATAAGAATAATGAAAAATAGAGCTATTGAAATATTTCTCTTAATTGTAATTTCTTTAGCGCTTATCCCTGTGCAAATCAATGCACAAGAAGAAGGCGCGGTTATTACTAGCGAAGAAACAACAAAGGATACCGAAATAGATGTTAAGGATATGATTCTGTCTCATATTTCGGACTCATACGAATGGCATTTTATGGAATGGAAAGGCAAAAACATTGCGATTCCCCTCCCCATCATACTACATAGTAAAGAGAGTGGGTGGAACATTTTTTTGTCATCAGAATTCCACAATCCCAAATCAAGATACAGTCAATTTTATATTGCTAACGTAGGTAAGAATGCCGGAAAGATAGTTGAAAAAAACTCAAATGGTGAAGTAATTAGACCTTTTGACATATCACTTACCAAAAACTCTGCATCTTTGGTTCTCAGTTCTATATTATTGATTGTACTGATTCTTAGTACAGCTCGTTTCTACAAGCGTGAATCAATGGAGACCAGCAAAGGCTTCTTTGGGATGATTGAGGTGGTGATTATATATATTACCGACGAGGTAATCAAACCATCTATAGGAAGAGAATACAAACATTACACACCTTTTTTACTCACAATATTTTTCTTCATTCTTCTAAACAACCTTTTAGGACTGATCCCTATCTTTCCGGGAGGAGCAAACGTTACAGGAAATATTACTGTAACATTGGTATTAGCTGTTACTACATTTTTAGTGATTAACCTTACAGGTTCAAAATCATACTACAAAGATATCTTTTGGCCGGATGTACCTACATGGTTAAAGGCACCCATACCATTAATGCCAATGATAGAATTAGTGGGAGCAGTAACTAAACCATTTGCTTTAATGATTCGTTTATTTGCAAATATCACAGCAGGACACTCAATTGTTTTGGGATTAACCTCAGTGATATTCGTGACCGTCAAATTAGGAACAGCAACCAACGGAGCAATGACAGCTATTTCAATTCTTTTTAGCATTTTTATTAGCTTCCTTGAAATCCTGGTAGCATTTATTCAGGCATATATATTCACTATGCTTTCTGCCGTCTTTATTGGTCTGGCAAGAGATCATGAAGCAGAATCAAACTAAAGGAATTAATTATACAAACTTATAAACTAAAAAAAACATTATGTTAAATTCATTATTATTACAAGTAGCCGGGTCACTAGAACTAGGCGTAATGGGAGAAGCAATTGGAATAAGTATAGCAACACTTGCTGCCGGATTGGGAATATCAAAAATTGCTGCCAGCACTGCCGAAGGAATTGCCCGCCAACCAGAAGCTGGAGCAGATTTAAGAATGAATATGATTATCTCGGCTGCTCTTATTGAAGGTGTTGCTCTTTTTGCTATCGTGGTATTAGGCTTTATACTATAATCACAATATAATTATGTCATCATCTTTACTTACACCGGATACCGGACTACTCTTTTGGATGCTCATATCCTTTGGCGCAGTACTTGCGATATTGACCAAATTTGGATTTCCTGTTATCATAAAAAAGCTTGATAGCCGTAAGAAATTTATAGACGAGTCGATACTAGCTGCACAAAAGGCATATAAGGAACTAGAGGAGGTAAGAATTGACAGCGAAAAGATAATTATAAGCGCAAGAGAAGAGCATGCTCAAATCATTCTGAAAGCAACTCAAAAGCGAGATCTTATTTTAGAAAAGGCAAGAGAAGACGCATCCAAAGAAGCACACAAAATCGTGGAAGTGGCACGTAAACAAATCACCCACGAAAAAGAAGAAGCACTTGCTGACCTGAGACGAGAAATCGCTGTTTTATCTGTGGATATTGCAGAAAAGATTTTGAGAGAAAACTTAAAAGATAAAGATGAACAGATGAGCATGATCACTCGTTTGGTTGATGAAATGAGCTTATCGTAACGAAAAGGAATAAATATGAATACAGGATTGGTAGCTAACAGGTATGCAGTAGCATTCCTAGAATATGTGCAAGAAAAAGGAATTGCTAAAGAAGCTTATAACAAAGCCAAACTCATTGCCGATGTCTTTAAAACGGTACCAAAATTCCACTCTATCTTGGCTAATCCTCTAATTTCTAAAGATAAAAAGCGAGAGTTGATTCTAACTGCCTCTGGAGGAGAATGGTCTGAAATATTTGAGAATGTAGTAGGACTTTTGCTACGCAACAATCGTGAGGACCACCTGCAGGGCATCATGCTCGAATTTCAAGAACTATATTGCAGATCACTTAATGTATATAGAGGTAAATTAACTACAGCAGTAGAAATAGACAACAACACTGAAAAAGATTTAATCAACTCTATAGAGAACAAGCTCAATGGAGAATTGGAGCTAACTCGCATTATTGACCCGGAAATACTGGGAGGATTTATTCTTGAAGTAGACTATAAGAGATGGGATGCAAGCCTTAGAGGTCAATTGAATAGAATCAAAAAACAATACATAGATAGAAACAGGCGAATAGTATAAATAGAAATGTCAGATAACATAATAAAGATAAGCGAAGTTTCCGAAATCCTTCGTGCTCAGCTAGAAGGAATTGATGCCGATATCAAGCTTGATGAAGTAGGGACAGTATTGCAGATTAGCGACGGTGTGGTTCGAATATATGGACTGCATAATGCCGAATCAAACGAACTTATTGAGTTTGATAATGGTATGCAGGCTATTGTAATGAATCTTGAGGTTGATAATGTAGGCGCTGTATTACTTGGATCAACAAGTGAAGTTAAAGAAGGTGATACAGTCAGAAGAACCGGAAGGGTTGCGTCAATTTTTGTAAGCGAAAATATGGTAGGGCGCGTAATAAATCCTTTGGGAGAACCATTGGACGGCAGAGGCAATATTGGAGGAGAGATGTTTGAATTGCCACTTGAGCGAAAAGCTCCCGGAGTAATATTCAGACAACCAGTAAATGAGCCTTTACAAACAGGTCTTAAAGCCATCGACTCAATGATTCCAATAGGACGTGGTCAGCGAGAGCTAATTATAGGTGATCGCCAAACAGGAAAAACAACTATTGCTGTTGATACAATTATAAATCAAAGAAGCAAATATGAGGCTGGAGAACCGGTTTTCTGCATCTATGTTGCCATTGGTCAAAAAGGCTCTACAGTAGCATCAATTGTTAATACATTAAGAGAACACAGAGCAATGGATTACACTGTGGTAGTAGCTGCAAATGCTGCCGATCCTGCTGCTCTTCAATTCTACGCACCTTTTGCCGGTGCTGCTATTGGCGAGTACTTCAGAGACACAGGCAGACATGCTCTTGTTGTTTATGATGACCTATCAAAACAAGCAGTTGCATATAGGGAAATATCGCTAATTCTTCGTCGTCCATCAGGTCGAGAAGCATACCCTGGTGATGTATTCTATTTACACTCGCGTCTTTTGGAAAGAGCTGCAAGGATTATCACACAACAGGAGGTTGCGGAAAATATGAATGACCTTCCCGAAAGCCTGCGTAAAGTAGTCAAAGGTGGAGGTTCACTAACTGCTCTTCCTATTATTGAGACACAAGCCGGCGACGTATCTGCATATATCCCAACAAACGTTATTTCAATTACCGACGGTCAAATATTTTTAGATACCGAACTTTTCAATCAGGGAAACAGACCCGCAATTGATGTTGGTATATCTGTATCTCGTGTTGGGGGAAATGCGCAGATTAAACCGATGAAGAAAATTGCTGGGACTTTAAAAATGGACCAAGCGCAGTTTACCGAGTTGTCTGCATTTACCAAGTTTGGCGGAGACTTAGACAAGGTAACAGCCATGACCATTGACAAGGGGCAGAAGAATGCACAGCTTTTGGTTCAACCCATTAATAAACCGATGGCAGTAGAGAAGCAGGTTGCATTGCTATACTGTGGTGTGAACGCACTATTATCCAAGATACCTTTGAATATGGTCAAAGAGTTTGAGAAAGAATTTATATATTCACTCGAAACTATGTATCAACACGAAGTACTTGATGTGATAAAAGATGGTGAAATCAATAAAGATGTAACAGACATTATTGAATCTGTTGCTGAAGAAGTAGTTCACCGACTATTGCAATCAAAAAGATAAAAAATGGCATCACTTAGAGACATAAAAACGCAAATTGGCTCAGTAAAGGCCACCCAGCAGATTACATCTGCCATGCAAATGGTGGCCTCTATTAAGCTTCAGCAAGCTGAAAAAAGAGTAACAAAGTTTCTACCTTATAAGGAGAAAATTAGCGAACTCCTATCAGACTTTCTAAAATCAGAATCAACTTTCAAGTCGATATTCGAAACTCAGAGAGAAATAAAAAAAGTTGCTATTGTTGCCTTTTCTGCAAACATGAGCCTATGCGGCGGCTTTAATGCAAATGTCACAAAAAAGCTGCTTAAAACAATCAAAAAATACGAACACTTAGGAGAGAACAACATACTGATATATACAATTGGCAAGAAAACTGATCAAGCTATCAGGAAATTAGATATCAACCCAACGGAATACCACGAAGATATTGCTCACAACCCCAATTACGAAAAGATATCTGACCTAACCGACAGGCTTATGAAGATGTTTGAGAATGAAGAGTTGGACGAAGTGATTTTGATATCTCATAAATATAAGTCCAAGGGAGTTCAAGTACTCAAAAGAGAGACACTCCTACCTATTAGCTTTAAAGAACCGGAAAAAGGAGATAGTGGGCATGCCACTGACTATATAGTAGAACCAGACAGACAAGCCCTTCTAAACGAACTTGTCCCTAAAGTGATAAAAATAAAAATGTATAGTGCACTTCTTGAATCATATACATCTGAACAAGCAGCGCGAAATCTAGCCATGCAAACTGCCACCGACAATGCCGATGACATGCTGGACGACTTGTCGCTATTGTATAACAAATCAAGACAACAAAGCATAACAAACGAACTTCTAGATATTATAGGTGCGACTTTTAAATAGCGCACCTGTGATATTTTGACAATTAAATACCTGAATCTAACACTTTTATACCTACTCCTAATTACAATTGGTACATTTTTTATACCTTTGTGGCAGTTAAGAACCATATTTTGAACAATCTATTATTATGCTAAGTATCGACGAAAGAAAAAATATCATCGCTCTTATGCAGCGAGAAATCATCCCTGCAATCGGATGCACAGAACCCATAGCTGTATCTCTTTGCACTGCAAAAGCCACTGAAACTTTAGGAGAAAAACCCGAACGTATTGAAGTTTTTTTGAGTGCTAATGTATTAAAGAATGCAATGGGCGTGGGTATACCCGGCACAGGAATGATTGGACTACCAATTGCCATAGCTCTTGGTGCACTTATAGGCAAATCAGAATATGGTCTTGAGGTTCTACGCGACCTCACTCCCGACAGTGTAAAACAAGGAAAACAGTATATTTCAGAACAAATAATAAAAATTGAGCTCAAAAACGACATAGAAGATAAACTATATATAGAGGTTAACTGTTTTGTAAACAACAATAGCTCAAAGGCAATCATAAAAGGCTCCCATACACAGTTTACACATATAGAAAAGGATGGCAAACCGGTTATGAAAGCCAAAGAAACTAAAGTTGAGCAAGAGAACAGCCTCTTTGGTGATTCTGAAGATGCGCTAACCTTTAGAAAAGTATACGACTTTGCTATCGAATCTCCAATAGAAGAACTAAAGTTTATATTAGAGGCTGCAAAAATGAATCGTGAAGCATCAAGGTTATCCAGCAAAAACAATTATGGTCACAATGTAGCAAAAAGCATGATTGGACAAAGAGGTATAGCACTATTTGGCAATAATCTTAACAGCAAGATGATTGCCTCAACTGCAGGAGCCTGCGATGCACGAATGGATGGAGCTTTAATACCCGTAATGAGTAATACGGGAAGTGGCAATCAGGGGGTTGCAGCAACACTGCCGGTATTGACATATGCAGAAGAGGTAGGTTGTGACGAAGAAAACCTAATTCGCGCACTTATACTTAGCCATTTATCTGTGATATATATAAAACAACACATGGGCAGACTATCCGCATTATGTGGATGCGTTATGGCTTCAACCGGCTCCAGTTGCGGAATCACATATCTTATGGGGGGTAATTATGATAATGTAGTATTTGCTGCAAAAAACATGATTGCAAACATTACAGGCATGATATGTGATGGGGCTAAGCCAAGTTGCGCTCTTAAGATAGCAAGTGGAGTATCCACAGCATCACTTTCTGCTCTGATGGCAATAGAAGATAAAGTAGTTACAGGGCAAGAAGGTATAATTGATGAAGATATAGACAAAACAATTAGAAACCTGGCACTGATTGGTAAAACAGGAATGCTCGAAACAGATAAAATAGTGTTGGACATTATGACAAGCAAATAGGTGCGAGTAATATAGAATAGCAAAAGTTGCAAACAGATAAAGAATTAAATCTTGAACGAAAAAAAATAAGCTCACTTGTATGGGAGTACTCACTCCCTGCAATTGTGGGAACATTGGTAAATACGCTTTACAATATAGTAGACCGAATCTTTATTGGGCAGGGCGTAGGTCCCATGGCTATATCAGGTCTGGCTATCACCTTCCCGGTCACAATACTTGCATCGTCACTGGGATTATTAGTTGGCGTGGGTGCGGCAAGCAGGATATCTTTAAGCTTGGGAGAAAGAAGGAAAGACACAGCAGAAAAGATACTTGGCAACTCACTTCTTCTCACCATAGCCTTCAATGCCATTGTAATGACTCTGTTTTATATTTATCTGGATGAAATTCTAGTATCCTTTGGTGCCACCGAAAATACACTTCCATACGCCAGAGAATATTTGCAAATTGTACTTATAGGAAATGTTTTCGTAAGCTTGTGCTATAGTTTCAATAACATGATGCGCGCATCCGGCTATCCACAAAAAGCTATGGTGACTATGCTCATTGGTGCCGTTCTAAATATTATCTTAGATCCAATTTTTATATTTGTATTCAAGCTAGGAATTGCAGGAGTGGCATGGGCAACCGTTATATCAATGTTTGTGGGTATGATCTTTGTGATGCACCATTTTGTTCAGGAAGAGAGCACAATCAAACTAAAGATGAAATATATCCGCTTTGATAAGGATATAATCCTGGCCATAGTTTCGATAGGTATGTCACCCTTCCTTATGCAGGTAGCAGCATCAGGCGTTGCAGTGCTTATGAATACCTCTTTAATAAAATATGGGGGCGATTTGGCAGTTGGAGCTTTTGGTATCCTCAACTCTATGACTTTAGTCATTGTAATGATAATTGTGGGGCTAAATCAGGGCACACAGCCAATTATAGGATACAACTATGGTGCGAAGAGATTTAGTCGCGTACAAGAGACGTTTATATACACACTCAAAATAGCAACTATTATATCAACAGCAGGGTTTGTTATAGGAATGTTCCTGCCTCGAACTTTTGCTTCGGCATTCACACGAGATACAGCGTTGCTGGATATAGCCGAGTATGGTATAAGGATAGGGCTTCTATCATTCCCCATTGTTGGTTTTCAGATTGTTGCCGGAAGCTTTTTTCAGAGCATAGGACAAGCTAAAAAGTCAATTATTCAAAGTCTAAGCAGGCAAATATTATTCTTAGTGCCCGCATTACTTATCCTCCCCGGATTGTTTGGCCTTACAGGTGTATGGGTATCAATGCCGATTTCAGATTTTCTCTCATCTTTATTGTCGCTATATCTTCTGCTGGGACAAATAAAAATTATTCGTAAAATGGAAGAGGAACAGAGTTTTATTCGAGCATAAAATGTATCTGCGGTTTCTTTTCGGGGAATAAAGACTCTACATTTTTACCTCTTAAGGAAGTATTATAACCAAGAAGCACTTGTGCCAAATCACGTATATCAAAACTAAAGGCAACATCAGCATCGCCATCAACTCTCTTAATATCACCATCAGTTATATTATATAATCCATTATTAGCTTTCAGAATATCGTCACCATAAATTTCAATTTTCATATTCCTATTTATATTTCTGCCGGCATAAACCGATAGAAGCTCATAAGCATCAATAACTCTAGCCATACCGATAAGACTATTTTTGGAAGGATAATCCCACAAAGCATTCTCCTCCATTATTGTTTTGAAATCATCAAATGACTTCTGAACAGTCATATCCTGATTTCTGTACTGAGAATCAAATTCCTTATAAGCTGACAACAAATCGTGTGGATATTTTTCATTCAAACCACGCAGTGATATAAGAGGCTGGTTACAACTATCGAAAGTTTGAGAAAAGTCATATTTATTATAAAAACCCAATAACCACTCCTCCTGAGGTACAAGAATCATCAACGGAATACGTCTATCTTGTGCTATCTCAAAACTACTCTTAAGAAGCAAATCCATATAGCCCTTTCTTCTGGCCTCAGGTAATGTGCAAACACCCGAAAGATAATAGATTGGGATTTCTCTACCATAAAATGTAAACCGGAACTTAAGCATTTGAAGCGAAGCCACGGGCTTTTCATCTTCAAAATAGACAAGGGTGTTCTCTGGCTTATATTTATCTCTAAAATAAAGATTCATATAGCTGTCAGGATCACCAAACACTGTCTTCCACATATTCCACACAACCTGCTTTGAGGAGCTATCTGCCAATCTAATCATTGCATCACTTTTTTAGCCTTGCAACCGACTTTTCCAATAATATATCAGGATAATAAGACATCTTAGCCTTTCGCAGATTTTCGATACCCATATCCTCTTCACGGTTAACGTATGTATATTCCGACAATTCATTCTCAACAAATTGCTGATTGATAATTGTGTATGCTCCATGAACATCAGTACGGGCTTTCTCAACATGAACTACAAATGTATCCTCTGTAAGTCTCTCTCCTATAGTGAATGCCACAATATCGCCTTCAACACAAATCAGGCCTCCCTGAAGTCCAAGATAGTCAAAGTTGTCAAGCATTAAGTTCACAGCCTGCACATCATAGTCATCGTCCGGGTCATCGCCATTTTCAACATGAACATTCATCCACAGTTTTAGAAGACTCTTACACTCTTTCACAAACTCAGTTTCACCATGCATCGAAATATATTTCCAATCATTCTCACGCTTAAATCTATTAATGTGATTTCGTTTGCTTTGCAGCTTTTTACCGGCTAAAGTCGCCAACTTATCGGCTCTATAAATATAGTCAGATACACTGCGATTGAAGTTATAATCAAAAACATCAGGCATAGCAGATTCAATCTCTGCAATCATTTCTTTTGTCAAACCTCTAATCTGAAAAACATTATCAAACTGTTTATGGTCCTCCATTATCATCTGGATACCCTCTTTGATATTGCCTTTACCAATAGGCTTCAGGTATGAATTTCTATTATTGTTATCTCTAAATCTAACAAACAACCAATCGTTTGCAACTGCATACTCAGTATTAAACTTAGCACCCCATGTAAAGAGATTTGTGAAACACAGTTCTGCAGTTCTATAATTTTGATGTTGTAAAAATGAATCTATAATTTCTTTATCTTCTATTTCTGTTCTCTTGAAATTAAGCATATTATATTAATCTGGAATGATTTTGTGAATAATGATAGCCACTCTGGGTATAAATGAACAACAGTCAAATAAAAAAGTTTAAACAAATCATATTAACAGTGTATAACCCTACATTAATCCGCTCAACAGTCC
>CAZHWC010000003.1:52712-59256 GCA_964535975.1 uncultured Proteiniphilum sp.
GTGATGCACCCCCATTCTATAAGTTTCATTTAAACAGCGTTTAATTACCGTTTAAACACTGAATAAACACTATATATAAATTAATTTAGAACTTTTTAAATCCTACAATTTCTCTAACTGCATTAATCGTTCTGATAGCACTCTCACGAGATTTCTCAGCACCCTCTTGAGTAACTCTTCTCAGATATTCACTATCATTTTCGATAGCTAAAATACGCTCTCTGATTGGAGTTGTGAAATTGATTATATCCTCTGCCAATTGCTTCTTAAGATCTCCATATCTAATTTCACAAACATTCCACTTGTATTCATAATGCTGCACCACCTCGGGAGTAGAAACAACACGTAGTATAGTAAATAGGTTCTCAATGTAATCAGGCTTTTCGGAATTTGGAGCCTCAGGACCAGAGTCAGTCAAAGCTCTTTTCACTTTCTTTTCTATCTCTTTTGGAGTGTCGGCAAGATAAATTGCATTTCCTTCAGATTTACCCATCTTGCCGCTTCCGTCAAGACCGGGAATCTTAACCAGCTGCTGACCAAAGTTATAAGCCTCAGGCTCTTTAAAGAATTCATTGCCATAGAAATTATTAAAGCGTCGGGCAAAACGACGAGTCATCTCCAGGTGTTGTTCCTGATCTTTACCTACAGGAACTTTATCTGCGTTATGAATCAATATATCGGCTGCCATCAGCGTAGGATATGTAAGCAAGCCTGCATTCACATTTTCGGGTTGCTTGCGCGCTTTATCTTTAAATGAAGATGTTTTAGAAAGCTCTCCAAGATATGCGTGCATATTTAGATATAAATATAACTCTATGATTTCAGGAACGTCACTCTGAACATATATAACCGATTTTTCGGGGTCAATACCTGCTGCAAGATAGTCAACAAGAACATTTTTCACATTCTGATGTAACAACTTGGGATCGGGATGTGTGGTGAGAGAATGAATATCAGCTATAAAGAAATAGCAGTTATTCTCGTTTTGCATACGAATAAAGTTTTGCAAAGCACCAAAGTAATTCCCTAAATGAAGATTGCCCGTTGCACGGATTCCACTAACTACAGTATTCATCTTATATTGTTTTAAGTAGGCAAATTTAATCAAAAAAAGCATCTGTACTACAATAATACAGATGCTTTTTGATTTTAGTAAAGTATGTCGCCACTTTTACAAGCCTTTCAAGCCCTTTATACTCTCTTTTAGAACAGTAATTTTGCTTTCGGCATCAGCTTGTTTTTTTCTTTCATTTTCAACTATTTCCGGCTTAGCATTCTGAACAAAGCGTTCGTTGCTCAGCTTTTTCCTTACCGATTGAAGGAAACCCTCAAGATATTTAATCTCAGTTTCCATCTTTTCTATTTCGGCTTCTATATCAATATTGCTCTCACTAAGCGGAACTGCAAACTCAGTGGCACCAACCATAAATGCAGCTGCTCCTGATGCTTTCTCGGTTACCTCATCAATAGACGATAGATTAGCCATTTTTATTACAACTGAATCGTTAGTCTTGTCATGAGCTCCCACTACCTGAAGTTCTAACTCCTCACGGTTTGGAATATTCTTCTCCAAACGAATAGTTCGCACACCAGCCACCACTTGTTTGGTCTTTTCGAAATCGGCAATAAGCTTCTCATCAAACGAGCCCCCGCATGGAAGTGGTGCAAACATGATGCTCTCACCCTCTGCCCTTGCAACAAGCGCTTGCCACAACTCTTCAGTAATAAATGGCATAAATGGATGAAGCAATCTCAACAAACTATCAAAGAACGACAATGTTGCTTCATAAGTTGCTCTGTCAATTGGTTGCTGATAAGCCGGCTTAGCCATTTCAAGATACCAAGATGAAAACTCATCCCAGAATAGTTTGTAAACTGTCATCAATGCCTCCGACAAGCGATACTTGCCAAACAGATCATCCATTTCGGCAGTAGTCTTTGCCAATACATTCTCAAACCATTTAATAGCTCTCTTGGCTGTCTCAGGTTGCTCTATATCATCGCTTACCTCCCACCCTTTTACCAGACGGAAGGCATTCCATATTTTATTATTAAAGTTTCTTCCCTGTTCGCAAAGTGCCTCATCAAACAATAGGTCGTTACCAGCCGAAGAGGCAAGAAGCATTCCCATACGCACACCATCGGCACCATGCTTTTCCATTAGCTCGATAGGGTCGGGTGAGTTTCCAAATTGCTTTGACATCTTCCTTCCCTGAATATCACGTACAATTCCGGTGAAATAAACATTGTTGAAACACTCTTTATTGCGATACTCATAACCCGACATGATCATACGGGCAACCCAGAAAAAGATAATATCAGGACCGGTTACAAGGTCGTTGGTAGGATAGTAATAGTTTATCTCTTCATTATCCGGATTATTGATACCATCAAACACAGAGATAGGCCACAACCATGAGGAAAACCATGTATCAAGGCAGTCTTCGTCCTGACGCAAATCGTCGATCGACAACTCATAGTCAACTACCTTCAATGCCTTTTCATATGCATCCTCCTTTGTAAGTCCAACCACTACTCCACCCTTTGGCAAATAGTAAGCAGGTATTTGATGTCCCCACCACAATTGGCGACTAATACACCAATCTTTGATGTTCTCCATCCAGTGTCTGTAAATATTCTTATAACTGGCAGGATGAAACTTGATAGTATCATCCATAACAGAATCCAGCGCAGGCTTAGCAATATCTTCCATTTTGAGGAACCATTGCATAGACAGCTTTGGTTCAATAACAGCCTTTGTACGCTCAGAGAAGCCCACCTTATTAGTATAAGGCTCCACCTTCTCCATAAGACCGGCAGCCTCTAAGTCTTTTTCAATTTGCTTGCGGACATCAAAACGATCCATGCCTGCATACATAGCACCATGCTCGTTAAGCGTTCCGTTATCATTAAATATATCAATTGAGTCAAGATTATACTTCTCACCCAACATATAGTCATTCACATCATGCGCAGGAGTAACTTTCAAGCATCCCGTTCCAAACTCTATATCAACATACTCATCCTCAATAACAGGTATAGAGCGATTGATTAGCGGCACAAAAACACGCTTACCTTTAAGGTGTTCAGTTTTAGGATTATCAGGATGAATACACATTGCCGTGTCTCCCATTATTGTCTCAGGTCGTGTTGTTGCCACAACTGCAAATACTCCCTCCTCACCTTCAACAGGATATTTCAAATAAAATAACTTCCCGTTTACCTCCTTGTGCTCCACCTCCTCATCAGAAAGAGCAGTAAGTGCCTGCGGATCCCAGTTTATCATTCTAACTCCGCGATATATAAGTCCCTTTTCATAAAGGTCTACAAACACCTTTAAAACACTTTCTGAACGCACTTCGTCCATAGTGAAAACAGTTCTGTCCCAATCGCACGAAGCACCAAGTTTTTTAAGCTGCTCAAGAATCATGCCCCCATGTTTGTGAGTCCACTCCCAGGCGTGACTTAAAAACTCTTCTCTGGTAAGATCTAATTTATTAATACCTTCAGAGGCAAGCTTTTCCACAACTTTTGCTTCTGTGGCTATAGATGCATGGTCAGTACCAGGCACCCAGCATGCATTCTTACCCTGCATACGTGCTCTGCGCACAAGAATATCCTGAATAGTATTATTAAGCATATGACCCATATGCAGAATCCCTGTCACATTGGGCGGAGGGATAACAATAGTATATGGCTCACGTTCGTCTGGTTCTGAATGAAAGAAATTATTATCCATCCAGTATTTATACCACTTATTTTCTACCTCTATTGGGTTATACTTGCTTGAAATTTCCATTTTCTTTTTATTTAAAGTGCAAAAATACAAAAAACTTTCTCAAAAGGTTAATAATGACTATAGTTAAAGTACAATACACTCTATATTAAGGTTAATTTCAATCCATTCGCTCTCCTTGAATGATTTGTGCTAAATTCTTTTTCTTCAAAATATTGACCACTTCAAATCGAAATTCATTCCAATAACTGTTGGCTCGACAACTAAGCACCGCCTATCTCAATCATAGAGCGCAAACCATTAAGTATAAAATGTAATCCTACCTAAATAATAGCATTCATTATTTCTTAAAGATTTAATTTATTTTTCAATTGGCACTCAGCACACTTATTATCAGATATTTAGTTATATGTCTTTTACAGAATTTATAAGTCACCACCAATGCGGGTTTAAGCTCAAGTGCAAAATTGTGAACGAAAGTGCAATTAGTTCAACGTTTGCAACGCCATCCTTTATACAGCAAACATATAGCATACAAAATAGACATATATACAAATACCGCCAAAATAGAAATTAATATAGCCTTTACTATTGGTGCGTCTCCATAATATGGTAAAAATCCAAACAGGTACTTGATATATTTGAATGTTTCAAATAGAAAACACAATGACAAACCCATTAAAAAAGAGGTGTATATCATTTTATCTGATTTCAAAATATATTTACACATTGCAAATGAAAAATACAGTACTAGTAGCAAACTCAATATCATTTTAATGCTCCTTTGAGTATCTAAAGTGCGCTCAATACAGAACAGCAAAATAAAGAAAATGACCTGCAATAAGAAACCAAATGCTTTCATACTGTCAGTATTTAACATACACACTTGTATGTATTTGTAATTTAATAATATTATAAATTCTGCGTAAAGTCCAATGCCTGCACGTACGAGTCGGTTTCATAAGGACAGCCTCCTTACAGATTAATAAAGAATTAGATGTTGCTTATCACCTCGCTAATACAATAACTCCAAATTAGGAATATCATTAAAATCATCCATTATCGGTTTGTTAAACAAAATTATTGTATTATCTATTGGATTTTTATGAGGCAAATACTTGACAAGATAGGTTTGTCCTATTCGAAATGCATCATATTCATCTTTTGATACTGTTTTAAACAAATTATATCTTGCAGAATCTATTATACATTCAAATCGAATATAATATGACGGAGATGAAGATTTCTTAGATGATTTACCAAATCCTTTTTTTGTAATGATACCGATTGTATCCTCTCCAAATCGTAGGATTCTAACTTGATGTTTGCAATCGTATAATCCCCAGATAAAAATTATAACACCACATATCAACAACACGTAAAAGCCAAACTTTATATAGTAACGTTCACGCTTTTTCTTTTTCTTGTAATCAGCTGCTTCCATATATTAGAACTTCAATCTTATAAGTAAATTATATAATCTCCCATAATCCATATAATGATAAAAGTTTGTTATAGGCTTAGCTCCACTAATAGCATTAGGAATATGAGAATAAACTGAAACAATTCCATTTTTGTGGGCATAAACATTTATTGAATTAGTGTCATAACCATTTGCAAAGTCTCCCATAGGACTACTGGACACATCCTGACTGGATAAAGAGCTTAAATTTGTTCCAATATCATGTACGCTCTCACCTAAATTTGTTCCAATATTATCAATAGCTTTCATTATATTTTTTTCTGCTATTCCTGTATACATTTTGAATCCTGCATATTGAGATAACCCATATGTTAATCCTCCTAATGCACCAAAAGCTCCTCCAGATATTGTTCTGTTAAAGATTTTGTCCCACTCATTGTAAAAAAAACCTCTACCAACACCATCTGTAAGTCCTGAAGCAGCTCCTGCTATACTGCTATTAATAGATATGTTTGATATAGCTTTACCCCAATCCCCTTTTACTCCAAGACTGGAAGTTACTTTTCCTGAAAATCCACTAGCATTTAAGCCTTTGAAAGCGCCATATGAGACAGCACTTGTAGCTACACCAAGTAAAGCCTCTTTGCCTATTGCACTCCAGCTTAAACCTTTCAGACCATTAGTGCCATCCAATTGTTTAATTGCAGAGTTAGTGGCTCCAGTTAAAGCTCCTCCAACAGTAACACCTAACACTGGATTTACAACCATTAATGCTCCAGACCCAGCACCGACACCAAAGGCTGTTAAACCTTCGGTAAAACTATTGATATTATTCCAGTTAGAAATAAGATTGACAGTTCCTCCCCACAATACAGCGTCAATTAGTGTTCCAATTCCCGGTAAAAAAAATGAAAATATAAACTCCCCGTCCTCATCCACATACACCAGCGGATTATTCAGCGCATAACTATACCTGTTGAAATTCTGCGTGAAGTCCGATGCTTGCACATACGGGTCGGGCGACAGGAATCTTCCCAAGAGCGGGTCATACAACCGTGCATTCATATTCACCAGTCCAAACCACGGTAGGTGTTCATGCCCTGTGTATCCTCTGCCTATAAACAAGGCAGGTTCGCTACCTGACGTGTATGCCTCTTGTGTTGTCGGGTTTCTCAATCTCCCCCATGCATCGTAACTCAATTCCTGTTTCAAAGAGCCATCACTATTGGCAATATGCGTGATACTGCCCAAATAGTCACGGCAAATATAGTAAACTTTCCAGTCATTCGCACCTTCTTTTACATAAATTGCAGGAGCTGAATAAGCATCACCTCCAAGATACAACCGTTCCGTGTTGGTTTGGGTATCCAGTTCATACTGATTGC
>CAZHWC010000004.1:0-19060 GCA_964535975.1 uncultured Proteiniphilum sp.
TTAAGTGTACTTGATATATATCACGGTATTCAGAGTATAAATTAGGTGCGGAAAGAGTAGATTTAATATTAAATGACCTAACATTCAATCTATTATTTTTCAGCTCTATAATACGATATGGAAATGGATATTGTATTAGACTACCTGTCTCTATGTCATATAACCTATTACCTGATGAAGAAGAGTACATAGTAATATCATTGGAGTGAAAGTGACCCGTAAAAACTATCTTTAGACCTGCATCTGCAAGCTTCTGAGCATTTTGCTGCCAGTCATCTATAAGATATTCAGGAAAAAAAGCAGCCTGATAAGGCATATGTTCAACAAGACCATGATGCATCATGCCCAATACTGTGACACCTTTTAGTTCTGCTCTGTGCAGCACATCTAAAACCCACTCCATTGTCTCTGTAGATATTCTGCCACTTGATTTAGATGATGTTGTATATTCACGATGTAAATTTGTATCAAGAGCAATTAGCCATGTATCCTCGTTAATCTCCACCACATATCCAAGAGAAGCATTATCCCTTTCGAAAGCATTTTGAAAGCCAAAATTATAATATAACTGTTCAAACTCTGATTCAGAAATACTTTCTGTAAAAATAGAGTTTCCATTAATATATTTTTGTGCGTTTGGGATGTTAATATCGTGATTGCCTGGTATAACAAATACCCTAATACCATTACTGCGAATCACATCTAGCTTTTTTATAATATCTATATGGCTTTGTTTCTCTCCATGATTCGTCATATCCCCTGTTACAAGTAATATATCGGGCCTTTCTCTTAGAACATTTGCAAGCACGCTGTCAAGAACCTCGTGCATTACAACAATATCCCTACCCGTCTGGAGCTGATATCTTGATAATGAACCTTCCCCATCAATCAATTTTTCAGACATATAATGTATATCCGAGATAACCGCAAATTTGATTGACTGAGAAGAAATTTGATCTACAAAAGATATTTGTAGAAAGAAGATTAGTAAAGCAGCTCTCATTATCATTATAGCATAGTGGTTTAATTATTAATAACAGAATGCAGAAAACAAACTAGTATAAACAATAAAATCAGCAAAACCAATTTGAGATGATTTTACTGATTTAATTATTTACACATAGAATATAGCTTGGGAACTCATTATACCTTAAAGTTCCTATAAGTCATGATTGTAAAAGCCTTTCAATAGATTCAATATCTGAACGGAATCCTCTATCAACTTCTGAAAGATTCTTCACCGTATTATATCCATGTAGAACTGTTGCATGATTTCGGTTTCCAACATGTGATCCAATTTGTGACAAAGACAACTCAGTATGATTTTTAATAAAATACATTGTTACTTGACGTGCCTGAACAATTTCTCGTTTACGAGATGCTGACTGAATCAAATCTTTTTTGACATTATAAAAATTACTTACAACATCCTGAATCTTTTGTACTGTAATTTTTTTCTGCTCAAACTTGATATTTTGTTCCATCACTCTTCTCGCCAATGAAATATTGATATCACGATTATTGATAATAGAATGAGCCATTAACGACACAATGATGCCTTCAAGGTCACGAACATTTTCGGTAACATGTTCTGCAATATAATCAACAACATCATCTGATATCGTAAGGCCATCTGCTAGAATCTTATGCTTCAATATTATTTTACGCAACTCAATATCTGGTCTTTCAAGCTTAACTGATAATCCCCATCTAAAACGAGTCAACAACCTTTCTTCAACTCCTTGCATTTCATTAGGAGCGCAGTCAGAAGTCATTACCAGCTGTTTATTGTTCTGATGCAAGTGATTAAAAATATGGAAGAATGTATTCTGAGTTTTCTCAAGACCAGACAACTCTTGAATATCATCAATAATTAAAACATCAATATTTTGATAGAAATTAATAAAGTCATTTATTGTATTAAAACGTCTTGCATCAGTATACTGAACCTTAAATAGATGAGCTGAAACATAAAGCACCTTCTTTTCGGGAAACAAGTCTAGTACTTCGGAACCTATGGCATGACACATATGTGTTTTACCGACTCCTGATTTACCATAAACAAAAAGAGGATTAAATGCTGTCTTTGCAGGATTCATTCCTACAGCTTCGGCCGCAGTGCGAGCCAAACGATTACTCTCACCTTCAAAAAAGTTATTGAAAGAATACTTTGAATTAATCTGTGAATTGAAATCAGAGGTCTGAACTCTATCAAATGGGTTCGGCACCTTAACTGAGATATCTTTCTGAGGTTTCTTATTATTAATCGGTGCTCTATGCACCCCTCTCATCTCAACAGATAGATTATTTTCGGCCTCGACTAATACTCTATAACTCAAGACAGTCCCCTCACCATAAACTCTGTGAAGAGTTTGCTGAATTAGATCAATATATTTATCCTCTAGATACTCATAAAAGAATTGACTTGGAACCTGTATTGTTAATACACTATTCTCATACTTAAAGGGAATAATAGGGGCAAACCAAGTAGAATATGCAGTTTCTGGTAAAATGTCTCTAATAATATCGAGACAATTATTCCATAATATCTTAAAATCAGTTGTCATTTAATTAAGTAAAATTGAGCCTTATTGTCAGTTTTGATTCCTATGCAGATTACAAATTTTGCAAAAATAAACGAGAAAAAAAAATGATTTTTTATTGTATTTTACTTGGAAATGAATAGTATCCTATCTATCAAGCCTCTACGCCCAATCCTTTATAAGACAATAAGATACGATTCCAAACAAAACCCAATCACCTATTAATCAGCTAGATGCAAAAGGAAGATAGGCAAGCAAGCTTACAAGATTTAGAAATGTGTTATAACATAATAAAGCAATATTATATCATTACACTTAAATAGAACCAGAACAATTAAATTTAGAGCCGTTCTAAATAGCAAAATAAAAAATTCTGGATCTTTTTAGCAAAATCAAAATAATCTTACCCTAACATTTAGGTACTTTCTTGGATTTTCTCTGATTTCTTCTAATAGCAACGTAACAGAAGAAAGAGTATTTGTTAAGCTATCATGTAGTTGAGAATTATGAGTTAGCTTGCCTAAAGAGTTATCAGCACTATTTAATCTGGACGTAAGAGTCTCAATGTTGCTAATAGTATTATCAATTGAGGTAAAAATCTTATCTAAGTCTAGTTCACTTAACTCTCCTGACACCACCCTTAAATCAGACGATATCTCTTTAATATTCTCTGTAACACCTGGTATATCCTTCCTTATTAAAGACATCATCGAGTTTAAGCTTTTGCTGCTTTCATTTAAATACGAAATAGTGGTAGAAACCTCACTCAAGGACTTTTCCCACATTGGGCTATTCATAAGCCTATTAACAGAGACAACTGTTGAATCTAGATGGACTAACAATGAATCAGCTTTAGGAACAATCTTACTTACAGAATTCATAACATCGTCTTCGCGTTTTCCATACAAAGTATCTCCTGGAACAAGTAGTTCATTAGTGGAAGTATTAGCAACGATACTAGCCGCAGTAGCTCCAAGTAAATCAGAAGCAAACTCAACCGTGCTACCTTTAGGAATTCTATAATTTCCCTCAAGATTAATTCCCACAGCAAACTGAATTGGATTATCTGAATGCATTTTAATTTCTCTCACAAGTCCAACCTGAAAACCATTCACATATATTGGAGAAGAAGTATACAATCCGGTAACATCTTCAAATAATACAACATAACCATTTTGCTTCTTCAAAACATTAAAGCCTTTTAGAAAGTTAACTCCAAAGTAAAGAAGAACCAAAGAGACTATAAATGAAACTCCAATTATAAAATTTCTCGAATATTTTTTTCGCATAAATATTTATCTTATTCTATTATTATCCTTAAACTCAACGATAAAAGCATCTTTAAATAGCTTTTTCACCTTTATAAGAGTTTGATTTATTTCTGACTGACTTGATGTAGAACCATATGTGTATTTGAATGTTCCACCATCCATATAAAAACTTACAGGCTTTAATCCTTTTAATTGAGGGGAGTTATCTTGTAGTTTTCTCGGTGAAGTTAAGAACTGAACCCTATATTCGTTAGATTTGGATGAGCTAGCAACAGCATTCGACTTTTCAGGAATATTTGCGGCAATTCCATTATTTGACAAAAGGTGATTCTTTTTATCGAAATCATATTTATAATCCTTAAAAGCCAAATAAATAGAATTAGCTATAGAGTTCTGTCCCGTAGCAGACTTCATATACCTTTCATCTTCAGCATTTGTTATATATCCCATTTCCACTAATACGCTTGGCATTGCAACTTCTCTGAGCACCAAAAAACCTGCCTGTCGAACATTTCTGTTTACTCTTTTAGAATTATTCACCAGCCTGTTTTGTACAAACGAGGCAAAACCTACACTCTGCTGTAAATACTGGTCAGCCATAAACTCAAACATGATATAGGATTCCGGTTCATTTGGATCAAAACCTTGATATTTGGTAGTATAGTCTTGCTCGTATAGAATTACTGAGTTTTCAGACTTAGCCACCTCAAGATTATCATTACTTCTATGTAATCCTAGTACAAATGTCTCTACGCCTTGAGGTGATTTTTTACGTTTGTCAAGAGCATTGCAATGAAGCGAAATAAACAAATTAGCATGAGCCTTATTGGCAATTGATGCTCTTTTATTTAGCTCTACAAATTTATCTGAATCTCTGGTATAAATAACCTTCACATCATTATGGCTGTTCTTTATCAACTCACCAAGCTTCTTTCCAACAGCAAGGGCAATATCCTTCTCTTTCGAAGATGAACCTATAGCTCCAGGATCCTTTCCTCCATGACCAGGATCTATTACCACAACAAACTGTTGCTTCTGGCTATGCAATGTCATAGATAAAGACAATAGCAACAGAGTTATTAATGTCATAATTGACGTTCTTGATAGCTGTCTCATTTGCTTTATTGAGTTTTATTACCAACAAAAATAGTTATTTATTTCAAATTATAAGAGCATTACTATAACATGTAATACATTTAACAAATATAACAATAAAAAAAGGATGCTCATTTTGAGTGAACATCCTAATAATATAAAACAAGTATCTCAGAAATTAATTCTTGAATATACTGTAAAGTCTTAGTTCAACAATTCGCCTAGCTTTTCGTGCAAAGCTTCGCCTCTTAGATTTTTAGCAATAATAGTTCCTTCACCATCAATAAGTACAGTATGAGGAATTCCACTAATTGCATATAGGCTTACAGCTGAAGTATCCCAGAATTTAAGTTCTGACATTTGTGGCCAAGGCATTTGCAAATCTTTAATACCTTTTTCCCAAGACTCTTGATCTCTGTCAAAAGATACACCAACAACTTCGAAACCTTTATCCTTAAATTTATTATAAGCCTCAACTACATTAGGCATTTCCTGACGGCATGGACCACACCAAGCTGCCCAAAAGTCAACCAAAACAACTTTACCCTTACCTGCATAATCAGACAATGAGATGTCGTTGCCTTGCGGATCTTTCATAGTCAAATCAACATATTTTTGACCAATAGCTACTTTTTCTGCATTTTCTAGTCTGGTTAGGATTTTTTGAACCTCCTCATTTGCCTTATAAGTATCTGATGCTAAGTCTAAAATCTCTCTCTGTTGGTCAAATTCCAAAGTATGAACATTGCTTAAAAATAATGATTCACCCAGAGCATTTCCAATATTTGACTTTATAAATGATACAGTTTTTTCTGAAACCTGCTCCTGTATCTTTTCATAAGCCCCAATAAGTTCATCTCGCAATTCATCCGTCATAGAACCATCCTGACCTGCTTCTTGAAATTTCTTTGAAATCTCCATGATCTCATCTTTCAAAACAGACACTTCTGAATTAAATCCGGAGTTAAGGTTATTCAGGTTTGTTCCAGAAATGTTTAGCTTATCTGTAACGTCAACCACAATCTTACCTGGCTCTAAAACAATCTGAGACATCATTCTTCCAGCCACCTTTGGATCAAGAGCGATATAAACAACTTTAGATTCTTGAGCATCACCTTCAAAAAGGAACTTTCCTTCTTCAACCAATGCACTGTCAGTTTTCACAAACTCACGATCTTTAAATTCTTGAAGATACACATATGTACCATTAAAATCGGGATTTTCAATAGCTCCATTAATTTTATAGCCAGTTCCCGGCGCACAAGAAATCATTAACGCCAAAACAGCAATAAGAATAGAAATTTTTTTCATGTTTATTTTACTTTTTGATAATTTATAGGCACAAAGATAAAGAGAAAAACACAACTGTATTATAATAATGGTACTTTTTTATATAAAACATGATCTATTCTAGACGTATACGACAAAAGATTGGACAAACAATAGAAAAGAAACTTTTTAGAAAAGAAAAAAACACTAACTTTGGGAATAAATTATTAACATATTATGAAACATCTTATAGCCCCATCTCTACTTTCTGCCAACTTCTTAAATTTAGAAGCTGATTTAGAAATGATTAATAATAGTCAAGCCGACTGGCTCCATTTAGATATAATGGACGGAGTTTTTGTACCAAACATTTCTTTTGGATTTCCAATTTTGAATAGACTAAAGGAAAAAACATCAAAACCACTTGATGTTCACCTAATGATTGTAGAGCCTGAGAAATTTATACCGGAAGTGGCTGCATTTGGCGCATTTTCCATGAATGTTCATTACGAAGCATGTACTCATTTACATAGAGTTATTGATGAGATTAAGAAATTTGGCATGAAAGCCGCAGTCACTTTAAATCCTCACACTCCAATTATTCTCTTAGAAGATATAATAAATGACTTAGACATGGTTCTTATAATGTCAGTTAATCCGGGATTTGGCGGGCAAAAATTTATTGAACACTCTATTGATAAAGTTCGAGATCTAAAAGAACTAATTCTAAGAAAAAACTCTAATGCCATTATCGAAGTTGACGGAGGTGTAAATATCCATACAGGAAAGCAACTTGTTGAAGCAGGTGCTGATGTTTTAGTTGCTGGCAGCTTTGTGTTTGCTTCAAATAATCCTATTAAAACTATTCAGGATTTAAAAAACCTATAGCAACTCAAACAAATTACTTATAAATACACTTTATTTATGAGGAATTTCTTCTCACAAGCACCTTTTGCACTTTTTCTAATACCCTCAATTTCAGCAATTATTGTGTCATCATATTGCTTTGAGTCTCTTTCCTCAACGTTTTTTGCTGCAATTGCCATTTTATTAATTATTTCATCTCAATTTATAACCCCAAAAAATAGTTTTAAATTGAGATGGATGTTTGGCATGGGAATATTTTTCGCCATTTTTTCTCTTACATTGTTTAGTTTTCAAATTAAACGAAATCATACAAATACAGATTTAAATAACTCAACCTCAACATATATTGGAATAGTATCAGACATTCCTCAGGAAAAACCAAAATCAATAGCGATCAAGATTAAGATTTCATACCCAACAAAGATGAAAGTGGTTGCCTATTTTCAAGATAAAGACGCTGCAAGACAACTATCCCCAGGTGAAGAGATTATATTCAATTCAAAGATTACATCTTTTAAAAACATGGGCAACCCTGATGACTTTGATTATAAAAGGTATATGAACCTGAAGGGTTTTTCGGGTAACACGTATATTATCTCTGATTCTTGGAGTAAAACAGGTTGTAAATCCAAAAATATCCGTATAAACTCTGCAAACTACAAACATAAAATTCTAGAAAAATACAAAAACTTTGAATTAAACCACGATGCGTATTCATTTATCTCAGCTCTTACACTTGGCTATAAAGAAGAATTAAGCAATGAAATTAAAGAAGCATTCAGAGCTTCAGGCACTTCACATGTATTAGCATTAAGCGGTTTACATGTAGGCATAATATATGCAGTGTTAGCCTTTACCCTATCATTTCTACGCAAAAACAGAAAGCAAATAATAACACAGCAAACAATAATTATAATTGCACTATGGATATACGCATTTATCACAGGCCTTTCACCTTCAGTCTTAAGAGCCACAATTATGCTATCAATAGTATCATTTGGGATGATACTTGAAAAAAAGGCATTTACTTATAATTCAGTTGCTGCTGCCGCATTTTTGATACTTATATTTAATCCATTCCAATTATTTGATGTTGGGTTTCAGATGAGTTTTGCATCAGTCTTGTCAATTTTATATCTTAACCCTTTGATAAATGCTATTTACAAATCTAAAAACAGAATATCAAACTATATTTGGAGCATTTTATCAATCTCAATAGCAGCACAACTAGGAGTATTCCCAATTGCATTATATTATTTTGGAACATTCCCAACTTATTTCTTCATTTCGAACTTGATTATTGTTCCAATGACAGCTATTGTTATATATATCTGTATAACACTGATTTCAATCAGCCCATTACTAATATTTAAAAGCTCAATAATCATAAGTATTTTCACTTTTTGCAAGACATCTTTAGAATATATGATTGAATTTGTGCTTAAAACTGTATACTTCATAGAAAATCTACCCTTTTCACAAATTGAAGATGTCAAAATATCATTGCTGATGACCTTGACAATACTAGCGGCAATATTTTTCATCGCAAAAGTTATAAAAGACAAATCTCCTAAAGATCTCATCATTTCCAATGTATTAATTTTATCTCTCATCTTGATACTTATTTCAAACAAATTAATCGATAAAGAAAAATACCTAGCGATTTTTAATACACCCAATAAAAGGGATATAGGATTGATGATTAACGAAAAAAGAATTTACTTCAACATACCTGACAATGGATATATATCACACAGCAACAAAATAATTCTATCACTTACCCAAAACAAGGCAGAACATATAACTGTCAAAGAAAAAATAAAACTTGACATACTAATTTTATCATATGACAATTCATTTTCAATATCCAGATTGAACGAGATATTTAAGTTTAATACCTTAATTATTGATAGTACCGTTCCAACAAATGTAAGAAGACAATGGAAAAGAGAATGCTACAAATTAGATATTAATTTACATGACATTAGCGAGCAAGGTGCTTACCTCATAAAAATATAGTACTTTTGCTACCAACAATAAATAATAAAATGGACTCTCAAAACTTAATCACACCAATAATTGATTATAATTTAATTCAAGAATCATTTAATCTTATAGAAAGCAGTAATCAAATACTGATAACTACTCATCTCTCACCTGACGGAGATGCCATGGGCTCATCTCTTGGATTATACCACTTTCTAAAGCAAATCGACAAAGAAGTAAAAATTATCGTTCCAAACTCATTTCCCTATTTCCTAAAATGGATGGAAGGCTCAGAAGATATTTTAATATATGAGTATAATCCCAAAGCGGCAGAAACAATATTCAACAAATCAGACTTAATATTTAGCCTAGACTATAACATACCCAAAAGAATAGGTCCCATGTCTGAACTACTTGAAAACGCCACTGCAAAAAAAATATTAATTGATCATCACTTATACCCGGGAGATATTTTTGACGTTATAATCTCGTTTCCAAATATTTCCTCCACTAGTGAACTTATCTTTAGATTTTTATATCAAGCAGACAAAATTAAACTTATAGACAAAAAAATTTCCGAGTGTATTTACACTGGCATGATGACAGATACAGGAGGATTTACATTCAACTCAAACAGTCCTGACATTTATCAAATAATAAGCTTGCTATTAACCAAAGGTATCGACAAAGACAAAATTTATTCACTTGTATTTAACAATTTAAGTGAATCTCGATTTCGACTTCTTGGTTTCACTTTATCACAAAGAATGAAAATATATCCTGAGCTAAACTCGGCACTGCTTTGGCTATCCAAAAGCGATCAAGAACAATTTGAATTTAGCAAAGGAGATACTGAAGGATTTGTAAATTATCCTCTGGGAATTAAAAACATAGTATTTTCAGTTTTCATCAGAGAAGACAAAGAGCTAATTAAAATATCATTTCGCTCTCAGGGCACTTTTCCGGCAAATGAATTTGCAAAGGAGTTTTTCAATGGAGGGGGGCACTTGAATGCATCCGGAGGAGAATTCTACGGAGAACTTGATGATGCAATAGCGCTTTTTGAGAGAGGCCTAGATGTTTATAAAGAAAAACTAACAGATGCAATAAAATAATCCAAAAACTTTGCCAATATATTAGAATTTAGTATCTTTGCGCTGGAAAAGAAAAGAGGAGCACAAAAAATGCTCCTTTTTTATTCATTTGACTATTCTATTTTAATAACAACCTTATGATTGAAAAAGAAGAAATAAAAAAGTACGCAGAGGAATTTCTTAAAGATTCAATGGACTATCTGGTTGATATAACCATAACGCCTTCAAGCGTAATTTCCGTTGAAATAGACAATGATGAGAATGTTGAAATAGATAGATGTATAAGTTTGAGCAGGTTTATTGAATCAAAACTAGATCGTGAGATCGAAGATTTTGAGTTAACGGTAGGTTCAGCAGGTTTAACTTCTCCATTAAAGGTGCAACGTCAATACAAAAAATATATAGACAAGGAGGTCGAAGTATTAACTAAAGACGGAATTAAGGAAAGTGGCATTCTTAAGAGTTTTAACAGCGACGAATTTACAATTGAAGTTTCAAAAAAGGTGAAACCTGAAGGTGCAAAAAGAAAGATAGAAGTAAAGGAATTGCACTCATACAACTACGATGAAGTAAAATATACAAAATATAAAATCAGATTTTAAAAATGGGCAAGAAGAAAGAATCAATCAGCCTGATAGATACGTTTTCTGAATTCAATGAACTGAAAAACATCGACAAAGCAACTATGATTAGTGTGCTAGAGGAGTCTTTCAGGAACGTTATAGCCAAAACAATGGGAACAGATGAAAATTTCGACATTATTATCAACCCCGACAAAGGCGACCTAGAAATATGGCGCAACAGAATCGTTGTGGATGACAATGACCTTGAAAATCCCAATATGGAAATAAGTCTGAGTGAAGCTAAAAAAATTGATGAAGATTTTGAAGTTGGCGAGGAGGTGACAGATGAACTGCATCTAATAGACTTTGGTAGAAGAACAATTTTAAACTTACGTCAAACTTTAGCATCAAAAATACTTGAACTTGAAAAGGATAATCTATATAACAAATACAAGGAAAGAGTTGGCGAGATAGTTACCGGAGAGGTATATCAAATATGGAAAAAAGAGCTATTACTTCTTGATGATGATCACAACGAATTAATATTGCCTAAAAGCGAACAAATTCCTAGTGACTTCTTCCGTAAGGGAGAGCACGTACGTGCTATTGTAGCCAGGGTTGAGAACATAAACAATAATCCAAAAATTATTTTATCAAGAACTTCCCCTGTATTTCTGGAGAGACTCTTTGAAATGGAAATTCCGGAGATAAATGATGGGCTTATCACAATTAAAGGCATAGCACGAATTCCCGGCGAAAGAGCCAAGGTAGCCGTAGAGGCATATGATGATAGAATAGACCCTGTAGGAGCTTGTGTTGGAATGAAGGGTTTTAGAATACATAGTATAGTAAGAGAGTTGCGCAATGAAAACATTGATGTAATTAACTATACTAGCAATCTAAATTTATACATACAGCGTGCCCTTAGCCCTGCTAAAATAAACTCAATTGTAATAAGAGAGGAAGAACGTAGAGCTGATGTGTTTTTATATCCGGAAGAAGTTTCTCTAGCTATTGGTAAAGGTGGAGCCAATATTAAATTAGCTTCATTACTGACTGGCTTCAATATTGAAGTATTTAGGGAAATTGACAATTTTGACGAAGAAGATATATACCTTGATGAATTTAGAGACGAAATTGATGGATGGATTATCGATCAATTAAAACGCATAGGATGCTCTACTGCTAAAAATGTATTAGCACTTCCAAGAGAAAAGATTATCAAAGAGGCGGACTTAGAAGAGGTTACAGTTGACACAGTATTAAGCATTCTTCGCGATGAGTTTTCTGACAATGATGACAACTTAGAAAATGAAGATTACATCGAGGAGGAACTGAACGATGAAGATATCAGCCAGTTAGACGAGTAAGCAATATATCAAGGAACTATAATTCTTTTTATTGCTGATACTGTTCATAAAACAAACATTTTAAAGAAAGGATAAAGTCAAGAATATGACTCAGAGATTAAGTAAAGTAGCAAAAAGTTTAAATGTAGGAATCAATAATCTTGTTGAATTCTTGCACAAGAAGGGTATTACCGTTGAAAGTAATCCTAACACAAAAATTGATAATGAACAGTATCAATTACTAGTAGCGGAGTTCAGTAAAGACAAAAAGATAAAAAGAGAAGCTGAGGAGTATCTTGACAAGATGCATAAAAAAGATAGCAAAAAAGGAACTATTGCTATTAAAGGATACGAATTGGATGGGGTGAGCGGTGGCGACACAAAAAAGGAGCAACCCAAAACAGATAAAAGCGAAGATCACAAGATTAAAATTAATGTGATAGGAAGTATTGATCTCAATCCTAAAGAAAAGCCGGCAAAAACTTTAGAGAAGCAAAAACCGGTTGATGTCACAGAAGAAGATAATCAAGCTGATACTAACATCAATAATAAACAGCAGAACATAGAGCAAAACAAAAAGGAAGCTGCACCTCTTGAAAGTTCTAACGTTAAAGAAATCGTCGAAGAAAAGAAAGAGGAACCCAAAAGCACTACTCCTGAAATCATCAAGTCAGAGCCAAAGGAAGAGGTAAATGAAAAAGATGATTCAAATATAATAGAAGAAAAAATTTCTGCTGAAAAGACAAAAGAGGATAAAGAAACTTCAATAGTAAAGAAAGAAGAGAGGATGAGTATATCAGAGCAACCTAAAGCACAAAAGGAGACTGGTGCAAAATCTGAAAAAGATATTGATAGCTCTGTGACAGAGACATCAGAAACAGAAGCAAAACAAAAGGAAAGCGATAATAACGAACCATTTAGACTTTCATCTAATGTAATTGAAAATAAATTAGTCGTTAAAGGTTCCATCGACTTGGATGCTATCAACGAAAAGACTAGACCTGCCCGAAAATCTAGAGCTCAACGTAGAAAAGAGCGTATAGAAAGAGAAAAAGAGCAAAACCAAAAGAAGGTAAAAGAAGAGGCAGTAAAAACTCTGAAAAAAGAATCTATCGAAGAAAGAAAGAAAAGCGCTGTTGCAACTGATGCGGCAGAAGATGACAACAAAAAGAAAAAACGAAGAAGAATAGACAAGAGCAGAGTGGAAGTAGATAAAGCCACATCCACAGAGGCTCGTGCACCTAGAGGAAAAAAAGTACTGAGGAAACCTGTAAAAGCAGAGGTTAGCGAAGAGGAAGTACAAAAGCAAATTAAAGAGACCCTAGCAAGACTAACAGAAAAGAGGGGTCGCAGAAGCGGTGGTGCAAAGTTTAGACGTGAAAAGAGAGAAGCAGTTTCACAAAGACAGCAAGCCGAACTTAAACAACAAGAGCGTGAGAGCAAAATATTACAGCTAACTGAATTTGTTACTGCAAATGATTTGGCCAACATGATGGATGTCCATGTTACTAGTGTAATAGCAACATGTATGAACATTGGAGTTATGGTTGCAATTAATCAACGATTAGATGCAGAAACTATTAATATTGTTGCCGAAGAGTTTGGGTTTAAAACTAAATTCGTGAGTGCTGATGTAGTTGAGGCAATTAATGAAGAGGAAGACAAACCAGAAGATCTTTTGCCAAGACCCCCAATAGTTACTGTTATGGGTCACGTTGACCATGGTAAAACTTCACTTCTGGATAGTATCAGAAATACAAATGTAATTGAGGGTGAAGCGGGAGGTATTACTCAGCATATTGGAGCTTATAACGTAAAGCTACCTGATGGCCGCAGGATTACATTCCTAGACACACCTGGTCACGAAGCATTTACAGCAATGAGAGCTAGAGGTGCTAAGGCCACTGATGTTGCAATTATAATTGTTGCAGCTGACG
Source organism: uncultured Proteiniphilum sp. (assembly GCA_964535975.1). Classification (GTDB taxonomy): domain Bacteria; phylum Bacteroidota; class Bacteroidia; order Bacteroidales; family Dysgonomonadaceae; genus Petrimonas. Next base: position 13,975 of record CAZHWC010000004.1, read on the forward strand.
ATAGTGTCATGCCACAAACTGTTGAAGCTATTAATCACGCAGGAGCTGCCGGTGTGCCTATAGTATTTGCTATTAACAAAGTAGATAAACCTACTGCAAACCCGGAAAAAATTAAAGAGAAGCTTGCCGAAATGAACTACCTTGTAGAAGAATGGGGTGGCAAATACCAATCTCAGGATATATCAGCTAAAAAAGGAATAGGTATAAACGAACTACTTGAAAAAGTACTTCTGGAAGCAGACCTTCTAGACTTGAAAGCTAATCCTAACAGAAAGGCAACAGGTACAGTTGTAGAGTCTTCTCTAGACAAGGGACGTGGATATGTAGCCACAGTCTTGGTTGAGAATGGAACTCTTTCTCAAGGTGATATTCTAATTGCAGGTACAGCATACGGTCGTGTAAAAGCGATGTTCAATGAACGCAATCAAGTTATAGAAAAAGCTGGTCCTTCCGAACCTGCATTGGTATTAGGACTTAATGGAGCTCCGCAGGCAGGAGATACATTTAATGTTATGGACAGCGACCAGGAAGCAAGAAGTATTACTGCCAGAAGAGAACAATTACAGAGAGAACAATCTATCAGAACTCAGAGAATGCTAACTTTGGATGATATCGGTAGAAGAATTGCTATAGGTAACTTCCAGCAACTTAATATAATAGTCAAAGGTGACGTGGATGGATCTGTTGAAGCACTATCTGACTCTTTAATTAGACTATCAACCGACGAGATTCAAATTAATGTAATACACAAAGCTGTTGGACAAATATCTGAATCTGACGTTACTCTGGCAGCTGCATCAGATGCTATTATTATTGGATTCCAGGTGAGACCATCATTAGCAGCACGGCGCGACGCTGAACAAGAAGGTGTTGACATTAGATTGTATTCAATAATATACGATGCAATTGAAGAGGTTAAAGCTGCGATGGAAGGTATGCTTGCACCAGACATTAAGGAAGAGATTGTAGCTAATGTTGAAATACTTGAAGTGTTCAAAATCACCAAAGTAGGAACGGTAGCCGGGTCTATAGTTCGTGACGGTAAAATTAAACGTAACAACAAAATCAGACTTATACGAGATGGTATCGTTATTTATACAGGTATCTTAGATTCACTAAAGAGATTTAAGGATGACGTACGAGAAGTAGCAAGTGGCTACGAGTGTGGGTTAAGCATTAAAAACTTCAACGATATCAAAGTAGGAGACATGGTTGAAGCATATGAAGAAGTTGAAGTAAAGAAAACATTAGATTTCTAATAAGATACTAGCTTTTAAAGCTAGGCAAATTAAACCAGTTGACATTGTACTTTTATTCCATTACTTAGCCGCATTTGCTTTGTGGCAAATGCGGCTAAAACACACATGGGATAGAAAGACAATGTTTTAATTAGGTTTAGTTACAACAAATAATCATTAAAACTATTGAGGCATTATGAACAAGATTAAATTATTTTTTCTATGTGGTATTTTATTTATCGCTAGTAGTTCTATTTTTTCCCAAGAGTATGAGAGAAGTACTCAATTAATAACAATCGCGTACGTAAATTCAAATGATCTCATTAATGAATTAAAAGAAAAAGAGGAAGCAACTGAGAAATTGCAGATTCTAAACGATAACTACAAGAAGGAGCTTCAAATAATGCAAAACGAATACAACAAAAAGTATTCTGACTATATTACATATCAAAGTTCACTAAGTGACAACATCAAACTTAGAAGAATGCAAGAATTGACGGAACTTGAAAATAGAATCCAACAATTTATGAAGCTTGCACAAGAAGATATTGAACAACAAGAGCAATTGCTAATAAAACCACTTAGAGATAAAGTGGCAAATGCGATTAATTTAGTTGGAATAGAAAAGAATTTCACAGTAATATATGACCTTGCAGACTCAGGGATTGCATTTATTAATCCCTCAGCCATAGATGCAAACAATTTAGTAAAGCAAAAGCTAACCAATACTGCTCGATAATCCAATATTACTTGTGAAAAGTGATAAACCTATATCAGCACCTATAGGAGTATTTGACTCCGGGTTTGGGGGGCTTACTGTTCTTTCAGAAATAAAAAAAACTCTTCCCGAATACAGTTTCATCTATTTAGGTGACAACATGAGGGCACCCTATGGCAATAGGTCTTTTGAAGCTGTATATGAATATACCTTAGATGCTGTTAAATGGCTTTTTTCACAAGGCTGCCAATTAGTAATTCTAGCTTGTAATACAGCATCATCAAAAGCTCTAAGAAGCATCCAACAAAATAATTTACCCAATTTAGATCCTTCCAAAAGGGTACTGGGTGTTATAAGACCAACTGTTGAAGTTTTAGGAGAAATCACTAAAAACAACCATATAGGAATACTTGGAACGTCGGGAACAATCAAATCAAAATCATACGAAATTGAAATAGCAAAACTTCATCCAAATATAAAAGTTACCGGAGAAGCATGTCCAATGTGGGTCCCTTTAGTTGAAAATCACGAATACAATAAAGAAGGAGCCGACTACTTCGTAAAACAACATCTAGAAAATCTACTCGATAAGGATAAAGATATAGATACTATCCTTTTAGGATGCACCCACTACCCGATTCTAATTGACAAGATAAAGAAATATACACCTGAGGGCGTTTCAGTAATAACACAAGGCATATACGTTGCGAAAAGCCTGAAGGATTATCTAAAAAGACATCCGGAGATAGATGAAAAATGTGAAAAGGAATCACAAATGCACTTTTACACAACTGACTCAACAGAAGATTTTGATGAATTTGCATCCGAAATATTCAAAGTAAAAATATCTGCAGAAAGAATTACGATATAATGATAAGCTCAAACATCTTTGATATAATCGTTGCTATAATCCTGATATTTGCATTTCTAAAGGGCTACTCAAAAGGCGCAATAGGAATGGCAATACAATTAGCTATAGTCATTACTACTATATTTTTGGGCAGCGAAATAGCAACATCTATTTCACCACACTTATCAAAAAACATCGACATTGATGAACGATGGGTAAGTATAATCTCTTTTATCCTAGCATTTTTAGTGATCGCAGTTATACTAACTCAGCTTGGCAAGCTAATACAAAAGATAATTAATGTAATTAATCTTAGCCTAATAAATAGATTGATAGGAGGAGTTTTATCCATAAGTATCAGTATGGTTATTATGAGCTTGGCTCTTAATATAATTGTAAATTTCGATAAGCAAAATATCATTACCAAAGGATTAAAAGAGGACTCATTTTTTTACGATAGAGTTATTTCTGTAGTTCCAGCCATAACACCATACTTAGACTTTGATAATGTAAATGACTTTTTGAATAACGAAAAAGAAGAGAATAAAATCAATACAAATATTGATGTCTAAATCACTTAGTTTACATCAAATTTTAATTACTAAGTAATAATACACACGCATTACAATTATTTTGACAAAATCATTTTGCAAATTGCATTTAAATTACTACTTTTGCAACTGCTTTTGGAAACAAAGCATAGATATTTAATTTCAATTAAATATTAGGTCCCATAGCTCAGTTGGTTAGAGCACCTGACTCATAATCAGGGAGTCACTGGTTCAAGCCCAGTTGGGACCACTCTTAAAGACTATTTCAAATGAAGTTATACTTCTTGAGATAGTCTTTTTTTGTAAGACCAATCTCTCATCATGGCAGTTTCTGAAAAAAATCATTGCTTACAGATTAATGATACTAAAAATGTAGTATTTCTGACATAAGTAGCACAATCATAACAAAAAAACCTTATTTTTGCAAATTCAATTCAATAATTAATAGAAATATGCTTACTGTAGAAAAGATTGGCGGAACATCCATGTCACAATTTCAGGATGTACTACACAATATCATAAAAGGTAACCGAAAGGAAGACGAGCTATACAACCGCATCTTTGTGGTGTCGGCTTATAATAATGTGACTAACTGGTTACTTGAACACAAAAAGACTGGTGAACCAGGTATCTATGATAAGTTTTTGAATGGCGAAGACTACAGTAGTGCTCTCGATACACTTTGTCAGAGACTGTTGCTAATCAACGATGGATTTGCCGACATAGGACTAGACCTTAAGGAAGCACGCGACTTTATCAGATTCAGAATTGACCAGTCTAAAACATTACTATATAGTCTGGGAAAGGTTTTGGCATCAGGTTACGTTGATATGACCGATATTCATTTGGCTGCTCGCGAAATTCTGGCATCTATAGGCGAAGCACACTCAGGATGGAACTCGGCCAACATACTTAACAACAATGGCATCAATGCTAGATTTATAGATCTATGTGGATTCAACGACAACGAACCACTTACAATTGACCAACGTATTCATCGCGAATTTGATGGAGTAGACTTCAGCAACAAAGTTTGCATTGCTACAGGATACACAAAAGGAACTGAAGGTATTATGCGTGCATTCGACCGAGGATACTCCGAAGTTACATTTAGTAAAATAGCAGTAGAAGTGAAGGCTGCCGAAGCTATTATCCATAAAGAGTATCACTTATCAAGTGCTGACCCTAAAATTGTGGGAGTTGAGAATAGCGTTCCCGTTGGACATACAAACTACATAATTGCCGATCAACTTGCTGATATAGGCATGGAAGCAATTCATCCCAAAGCAGCCAAGCCACTTGAATTGGCAGGTATCAACATTAGAATTAAAAACACATTCGAACCAGAGCATCCAGGAACATTGATTTCGCGCGATTATATTTCGCCCGAACCAAGAGTGGAAATAGTATCAGGCTCACGTCAGGTAATTGCTATTGAGATTCACGACCCCATGATGGTGGGAGAAGTTGGTTTTGACAAACGCATAATGACCTATTTCCTAAACCATGGAGTGAGCTATATTCTTAAGTCTACGAATGCAAACTCTATCACGATGGTAGTGTGGGACAATGAACAAAGCAAAGAGCTGATAGACGTATTGAGTAAGGATTTCTATCAAGTTGTGGCAAAACCCGCAGCTATTATAAGTACGATGGGTTCAAATATAGCTATGCCAGGCTTCCTATACAGAGCTGCTAAAGCATTATATGAAAAGGGAATTAACGTAGA
>CAZHWC010000004.1:19160-29841 GCA_964535975.1 uncultured Proteiniphilum sp.
TCGTTTCCCAACCTTGGGAAAGCACTGAACACCATCTGTTGGATCGTTTCCCAACTTAGGGAAAACACTGAACACTACTAGCAAGTACAAATTTGGTTTAATAAAAAAAGCTTGCGACCATCGCAAGCTTGTATCTTTATCGTATTTTGATTTTGCAATCCTCGCGACCTCAATTATTTTTTAATTTTATCACCTGCTTTACGCACATTTGTTGATAAACATATATATATCAATATATTATGCCAACAAAATTGCATTAGCAAAGATAGTCAAATTATCAAATAATGCAACTATTTTTGGCTGTCTTATAGTGATATTCATTATAAGCAACTAACAGAATGGGGATGAAATCACAAATGTATTCCATCCCCATTGCAACAACTTTATCTTATATACTCAAGAAACATATGTAGATACCGCATCGTATCCTCCAATTTGTTCTTAATAAATTAATATATCACCTCATTTATTCAGCAGGCTTAAGATTAATAGTAAAATGCCTCATAATAGGCTCCTCACTTACAATCTCATAACCTTTGGTTATAGAATCACGTCTATCGAATACATTTTTCAGGGCTGCTGCAACAACATCCATATGGTTATTTGTGTAAGTACGTCTTGGAAGTGCAAGACGCAACAACTCTAGCTCGGGATATCGATTTTCACGCGTTACAGGGTCACGATCGGCCAATAAAGCACCAACCTCAACACCTCTAACTCCAGCCTCTAAATACAACTCTATTCCAAGAGTTTGAGCCACAAACTGTTCTTTAGGAACTTTAGTCAGCACCTTTTTGGCATCAACAAATATTGCATGCCCCCCGGCAGGACGCTGATATGGAATTCCATACTCATCCAACTTTGAAGCCAAGTATTCAACCTGTTTTATACGACTTTCAAGATAATCAAAATCAGTTCCCTCATCCAGTCCAACTGCCAAAGCATTCATATCTCTCCCGCTCAATCCACCATATGTAAGAAAGCCTTCATTCATTATACAGAACTTCTGGGCATTCTTCCACAATTGTTTAGACTTAAAAGCAACAAAACCACCAATATTCACAATTGCATCCTTCTTTGAAGACATTGTCATAATATCAGCATAAGAGAACATCTCTTTAACTATTTCCTTAACAGTTTTGTCAGCATATCCTTCTTCTCTTACTTTTATGAAATAAGCATTTTCTGCAAATCTGGCAGAGTCTAAAAGAAGTGACACACCATATTTCTTACACAGAGCCGAAACGCCCTTAATATTCTCCATAGAAACAGGCTGTCCGCCGGCTGTGTTGTTAGTAACAGTCAAAACAACCGCAGGAATTTGGTCTTTAGGATACTGACTTAGAACCTTCTCCAACTTCAGCAAATCAACATTTCCTTTAAAAGGCACCTCAAGTTGAGTATCATTAGCTTCATCAATAGTACAGTCAATAGCTGTGGCATGTCTAAATTCTATATGCCCCTTGGTTGTATCAAAGTGGGAGTTTCCCGGAAGTATATCTCCTTTTTTAATAATAGTTGAAAAAAGAATGTTCTCAGCCGCTCTGCCTTGATGGGCGGGAAGGAAATAGTCAAAACCAAGAATATCTTTAATAGTGGTTTTTAAGTTATAATATGATCTAGAACCGGCATAACTTTCATCTCCAAGCATCATAGCCGACCACTGATTGTCACTCAAAGCACCTGTACCCGAGTCTGTCAACAAATCAATAAACACATAGTCACTTTTAAGTCCAAAGAGATTGTAGTTAGCCTCTTTAATCCATTGCTCTCTCTGCTCGCGAGTACTTTTTTTAATTATCTCTACTGTTTTAATACGATAAGATTCTGCAAAAGGTAAATTCATTTTATATAATTATTTAGTGTCTCATAAATAGAATTACAAGACAAAAGTTATTTTTAGTATGTTTTTGATTAGGGGGTTACTATCTGCTGATGCAAAAACATCTCGTGCTGCATGATTTAGAAACAATCACATACAGACAACTTATAGATAGTATATAATTATATAAATGACTATCCAATGTACTCATCCCGTTTTTTGATATTCAAGAATTTAAGTTTTCTGGGCAACGATTTATACTTGCTCCTCGTCTTCATAGTTGTGATATAAAAAGTCATTGTAAGGAAATCTTTGTATATGTATTTCCTTTACTTTATCATAAATGAGCGCTTTAAGCTCATCAATATTTGTTTTCTCTCTTGCAGATATAAACAGACAGTTATCTTTGAGTTTACTCATCCACGACTGCTTTAGATCCTCAAGAGATAGATTAATTTTAGTTTTAGGAGTTAAGTCATCTTCATCCTTTACTACATAATTAAATGCATCTATCTTGTTAAAGACAACTATTGTTGGCTTCGACTCTTTTTCTATTTCAAATAATGTTTTCTCAACTACCTCTATCTGCTCTTCAAAAGCAGGATGAGAAATATCTACAATATGCACCAAGATATCTGCTTCCCGAACCTCATCAAGAGTAGATTTGAAAGATTCAATAAGCTTCGTTGGAAGTTTTCTGATAAATCCAACCGTATCAGTAAGCAAAAATGGCAGATTTTCAATTGTCACCTTTCTAACTGTTGTGTCTAAGGTGGCAAAAAGCTTATCCTCGGCAAACACATCAGACTTGCTAAGCAGGTTCATCAATGTAGATTTCCCAACGTTTGTGTAACCAACAAGGGCCACTCTAACCAGCTTCCCACGATTCTTTCTTTGAACAACCTTTTGCTTATCAATACTTTTAAGCTCATCCTTCAATCGGGAAATTTTATCAAGAATAATTCTTCGGTCGGTTTCAAGCTGAGTCTCACCCGGACCACGCATAATTACTCCTCCACCACCACGCTGACGCTCCAAGTGAGTCCACAAACGTGTCAACCTTGGCAATAAATATTCATATTGAGCCAACTCCACCTGCACCTTGGCATGAGCAGTCTGAGCTCTCATTGCGAATATATCTAATATCAAGCTGGTTCTATCAAGAATTCTTAAATCAAACTCCTTTTCAATATTTCTTATCTGCCTGGCAGAGAGTTCATCATCAAAAATTACTACTCCAACTTCATTATCTTCATCTTTAACAAACTCTTTAATTTCTTGCAACTTGCCGGTTCCAACATAAGTTACTGAATTGGCCATATCAAGTTTTTGCACAAAACGTTTATCAGGTATCAAACCTGCTGTCTCGGCCAAAAAAGCCAGTTCATCAAGATATTCATTAACTCTTTCTTCATCTTGCTCAGGCGTAATTAGTCCAACTAAAACAGCTTTTGCACTCTCTATATCACTCTTAATAAAATCTTTCATCCAAAATTCTTTAAAATACGCTTAATTACTATAGTCAGTTAAATCCAAAAGCCAATTCCCAATGAGATCGCAGCTTGCGAATAGTCTTTTATTGACTGATATTTAACTTCAAAATTCAGTCGTGTTTTATATCTAAAATCGTATTGCATTCCCAAACCCGCATTAAGTCCAAGCCTATTGTTATATATATCATTTCCGGAAGAATCTACTGACTTTACCATATTCTTCCATTCTGAAAAGGCAACTCCCACTACGGGATACAAAGAAAACATTCTACTTGTCGGAATCATATAATGAACATCACCTTCCAAATTCCACATTCGCTTCTCTTTAACTTGCATATAATATGTAAGCGAAGGAGCAACCCTGATATTATTAGTAATATAATATTGTAAATCGATGCCAATTCCCGGTCTCTGAATTTCAGAAGCATAATCAATGTGCGCTCCCATGCCAAAAGTTCCCTCATATTGAGCTTTAAGCTTTGTAGAAGCCAAAGTAAAAAGTAAAATCAGAAGTAGTAAAGCTGTTTTTCTCATTTCATAGTTTTATAAAACAAAGATAATGAAACAATATCTTCGAAGAAATATTTTTATATCTTTTAGTTACAGAATTATAGCGGTAATATCCGGATTGAAATACTACAGACTACAAAACACCTTTTAATTTAGGTAAATGCCAATGATATTTTACAGCTAGTATTCTTACTAAAATTACTATGAGCGCTGTTAGTATCTCGTTTACAACAATATTCATATCAAGAGAATATGCTATAGTAAAAAACGTTCCGCCAACAACACATGCAAATGCATATATTTCTTTTCTAAATATCAAAGGAATTTGCATAATCATCAGGTCTCGCAACATACCGCCAAAAGAACCCGTTATTGTCCCCATCACCACTGCTACCCATGAAGCAAAGCCCAGAGCCAGAGCCTTTTCAGTACCTACCACAACAAACAAACCTAAGCCTATGCTATCAAATAAAAACACTGTATAGTGTAACCTAACCACCTTGGCCTTGAATAACATGACAAAAATCATGGCTATGAATGTAGCCCACAAATAAACACTACTCATCATCCAAAAGGGAGTTACGCCGAGTAAAAGGTCACGTATCGTACCCCCTCCTATTGCCGTAAACAGACCAATTGTAAAAGCACCAAACAAATCAAAGTTTTTTGATGCAGCATGCCTAACGCCGCTGACAGCAAAGGCAAAAGTTCCTATGAACTCAATTATGTCAACGAATTGGATATTTTGGATAAAATCCATGGACAATTCTTATAATAAAAATTAGACTTAAAAATTATATTATTATTCCGCTTCCCAGGCAAAGTTTGTTGTCTGTGTCATACACAACTCCAAATTGACCGGCAGCAATACCCTGGATCGGCTCGTCAGATTCTATTCTATACATATCTCCTATTTTAGATATTCTGCCGTGCGAAAACTCGGGGGTATGTCTGATTTTAAATGATACATCCTTCTCACCCTCAAACTCACCCCAAATATCCCGTGTAATAAAAGAAAAACCTTGCAAATTAACCACATTACCATACTGATGCTTAGTATCATAACCCTTTGAAACATAAATTATATTGCGATTGATATCTTTCTTTATTACAAACCAGGGGCCTCCGCCTAATCCCAGTCCCTTTCTCTGCCCAATCGTATGATACCAGTATCCTTTATGTCTTCCTAATATATTTCCGGTTTCAAGTTCAACAATCAGACCCTCCTCTTCGCCCAAATATCTGCCAATAAAATCATTGTAATTTACTTTTCCTAAAAAACAAATCCCTTGACTATCCTTTCTTCTAGCGGAAGGAAGATTATTTTTAAGTGCTACCTCTCGCACCTCAGATTTCAACATATCCCCAATAGGGAACATTAGCTTAGATACCTGAACATATTCTACTTGTCCTAAAAAGTATGTCTGATCTTTTACGTGATCTTTTGAGGTAGAAAGCCATATCTCATCATTAATTTCGGTTGTGGTTGCATAATGCCCAGTTGCTATTTTGTCAAAATGATGTCCCCACTTTTGCTCAAAAGTTCCAAACTTAATAAGCTTATTGCACATCATATCCGGATTAGGCGTCAATCCTCGCTTCACAGAATCGATAGTATATTTTACAACACTATCCCAATACTCTTCATGCAAAGAAACAGTCTCAAATCGACAACCATACTTTTTAGCTATCAATGTCACAAGCTCTATATCCTCTTCCGAAGGACAATCGATATAGCCGTGTTCATCTTCCATTCCAATTTTGATATAAAACAATGTTGGATCATACCCCATCTCTTTAAGCTGATGAACTACTACTGAACTATCTACCCCACCTGATACTAATGCTGCTATTTCCATTTAAAACACATTTATTGATTACAAAGTTACAAATAAGAATCAAAAAAGAGCATCTTAATATATTGCCATTGTTTAAATTGTTCTAATTTTGCCGGTTAATTGAATTATGAATATGTCAACCACAAAACAATCACACCCAAAAGGTCTTTATTTCATCTTCGTTACCGGCATGTCTGAGAGATTCAGCTACTACGGAATGCGAGCAATATTTGTGCTTTATTTGATTAATGCTCTAATGCTCGACAAAGAAATAGCATCTGCCATATATGGAAACTATACCGGCCTGGTATATCTAACACCACTCATTGGTGGCTATGTAGCAGACAGATACATAGGGATGCGAAAATCAATATTCTGGGGTGCACTAATGATGGTGCTTGGTCAGTTTATGATGTTTTTTAGTGCACTTTATTACGAAAACATTGAATTAGCAAAGTGGTTGATGTATGCTGGATTGGGAGGGCTAATACTTGGAAATGGTTTCTTCAAACCAAATATATCGTCAATAGTAGGCCGACTTTATGAGCCTGGTGATAAAAGATTAGATTCAGCATATACTATATTCTACATGGGTGTAAACGTAGGTGCTTTCTTTGCACCACTTGCTTGTGGTTTTTTAGGTGATACAGGCAACCCCGAGGACTTTAAATGGGGTTTTTTAGCAGCAGCTCTCACAATGATAGTCAGTCTGATTATCTATGCTACCAAACAAAACAAATACTTAGTGTCAAGTGATGGTCAGCCAATAGGCATTACTCCTGCTTCCAAAGAAAAAGCAAACATCACCACCAAAAACGTAGAAAAACAAAAACTTAATCCACTAAAAATAACAGTTTGGGCTATTGCCGCAATATTGCTATATGCACTGTTCCACAACTGGTTTTCAGGCGATATTATTGGAGCAGTAATATATACGGCATGTATTATCGTACCGGGGTTTGTTATTTCCGACAAATCTCTATCCTCTATAGAGCGACAAAGAATACTGGTAATATACATCATTGCATTTTTTGTAATTTTCTTCTGGGCAGCATTTGAACAGGCAGGTATATCACTTACATATTTCGCCGACGAACAAACAAACAGAAACATACTCGGCTGGACTATGCCGGCGAGCTGGTTTCAATCATTTAATGCAATTTTTGTAGTTTTATTAGCTCCTCTGTTTTCTACTTTATGGATTAAGCTGGGACAACGAAACATGGAGCCTGCATCACCCACCAAACAAGCTATAGGTTTATTCCTGCTTTCCTTGGGATACCTGCTTATTGCTATTGGAGTGAAAGACGTAGCTCCAAATACCAAGGTTAGTATGCTTTGGCTTACAGGACTATATTTCATCCACACAACAGGCGAACTTACCCTGTCTCCTATTGGACTATCAATGGTGAATAAGCTATCACCTGCACGTTTTGCGTCACTGCTTATGGGAGTATGGTACTTATCAATGGCCACTGCCAACAAGCTGGCAGGCTCTCTAAGCTCATTATATCCCGAAGCCGGCAAACCCAAATCATTTGTAGGATTTGAAATAGCAACACTATTTGACTTCTTTATGATCTTTGTTGTAATTTCAGCTATTGCATCTATTATACTGTTCATACTTTCAAAATGGTTGCAAAAATTAATGCACGGAATCAGGTAAACTGTCAACAGCAACTTTTTTATCAAGAAAAAAACAGATTCATATATTTCGTTGATTTCCTAATATAACGGCATTCTAATCTGATTAAAAATACCTTCTTCATTTAAAACGAAGAAAATAAAGGGAAAAACACAAATGCTTGAAAGATTTTATATAACTTTACAGATTAGTTTGCCTGTGGTGTATATTTACTAAACCACAGAATGCATCAGAGCTCAATTCCAAGGGCTGAGAGATGCATTACTATTAAGCCTACATATAGGCTTCGATTCGATAAAAGAAAAAAACGATATAAATGACCTACAAATGGAATTATTTAACCCTATCAACCGATCAAGAAATTAAAAAAGATGAACTGACAAGACAATTAGAAATAGACCCGGTACTAGTGGAGGTACTAGTAAAGAGAGGAATAACAGAAATTAATGAGGCTAACAAGTTTCTACATCCCAGCCTTGACGATTTACATGACCCCTTTCTTCTGCCCGACATGGAAGTAGCCATCAAGCGAATTGAAAAAGCCTTAGGCAACAAGGAGCGCATTATGATTTATGGTGACTATGACGTAGATGGTACTACGGCTGTTTCGTTAGTTTATAAGTTTTTAAGGAAGATAACCAATAATATTGATTATTACATTCCTGACAGGAACGATGAAGGGTATGGCATATCAATTCAGGGAATTGATTATGCACTTAGCACAGATGTCAAGCTGATTATTTCACTAGATTGTGGAATAAAGGCTGTTGACAAAGTAGCGTATGCTAAAGATAAGGGAATTGACTTTATTATCTGCGATCACCACATGCCCGGTGAGGTTTTACCTGATGCCGTTGCTGTAATTGATGCAAAACGAAAAGACTCAATATACCCTTATAACGAACTATCAGGCTGTGGAGTCGGTTTTAAGCTAGTTCATGCATTCAGCATAAGAAATGGATTTGATTTCTCTGAAATTGAAAATCTTTTAGACCTTGTTGCCGTTAGCATCGCCGCTGACATAGTGCCTGTGACAGGAGAAAATAGAGTTTTAATGCATTACGGTCTTCAACAGCTTAACTCTAATCCTAGTTATGGTCTTCGCGGAATTATTGAGATATGCGGATTAAGCAAAAGGCTAATTTCGGTAAATGATATTGCTTTTAAAATAGGCCCACGCATTAATGCTTCTGGCAGAATGATGAATGGCAAAGAAGCAGTAGATTTAATGCTTGCAGCAGACATGCAACAGGCAAGAGAAAAGTCACTAAACATTGACAAGTATAACGAAGACAGAAGAGAACTTGACAAAAAAATTACAGACGAAGCCTTTGAATATGTTGACAAAATTCTACAGGAACAAGACCAAAAAAGTTTGGTAATTTATAATGAAACCTGGCATAAAGGCATAATTGGCATTGTTGCATCAAGGCTTACTGAAAAATATTATAGACCTGCTGTGATTCTTACAAAATCCGGGAACCTAATCTCGGGATCAGCTCGTTCTGTAAACAATTTTGATGTTTATAAGGCTATTGAGTCATGCAAAGACATACTTGAAAATTTTGGCGGACATACATATGCTGCAGGATTAACTCTAAAAGAAGAGAACTTCCCGGAGTTTAAGCGTCGTTTTGAAAGCATTACTTATGAAAAGATTGAATCAAAGATGATGCAACCTCAAATTAATGTTGATGCTTATATTCCACTCAATACTATAACATCAAAGTTTGTAAGGGATTTATACAGATTCAGTCCTTTTGGACCTGATAATGAAAATCCACTTTTTGTTACAGAGAATGTATATGATTCCGGAGGCAGCAAATTGGTTGGCAGAGGGTTTCATCATATCAAACTTGAGCTTATAGACAGCACTATCAGCTCTCCATTGCAAGCTATTGCATTTAGCTCTGACACTTATTTCAAGAAAATAAAAAACAAGCAACCGATAAATATTTGCTACACTATAGAAGAAAACAGGCATGGCAATAATCATTACACTCAGCTAATGATTAAAGATATTAATGGTCACACAAGCGAATAATAAATACTATTAATATAACATGGAATCGACATTGTTTCACAATATTCTTAAAGAGTACTGGGGATACAGTTCATTTCGACCACTACAAGAGAATATCATTAAATCCATTTGGGAGAAGAATGACACTCTAGGCTTAATGCCTACAGGTGGGGGCAAGTCCCTTACATTTCAGGTTCCAACAATGGCAATGGAGGGGTTATGTTTAGTCGTAACCCCTCTAATTGCACTAATGAAAGACCAAGTTGACAACCTGCGATCAAAAGGGATAAAAGCAGCAGCTGTATATTCAGGAATGTCAAGACAGGAAATCATAACGACACTTGAAAACTGCATATTTGGAGATTTTAAATTCTTATACGTTTCTCCCGAAAGACTTGGTTCTGATATCTTTCTAACCAAGTTGCAAGCAATAAATATCTGTCTTTTGGTAGTTGACGAATCTCATTGCATATCTCAATGGGGATACGACTTCCGCCCATCATATTTAAAAATAGCTGAAATTAGAGATCAGCTACCAAATGTCCCGGTATTAGCACTCACAGCCACCGCCACAAAAGAAGTTGCTGATGATATCCAAAACAAGCTACATTTTAAAAAGAAAAATGTATTCAGAACAAGTTTTGAACGAGACAATCTGTCATATGTAGTACGAACAACAGAAGATAAGATAGCCGAGCTTTTACACATAATTAAGTCTGTTGAGGGAACAGGTATAGTATATGTAAGAAGCAGAAGGCAAACAAAAGAGATAGCTGATATACTTTTGGAGGAAAAGATATCGGCAGATTATTTTCATGCAGGATTATCTCATGAACAAAAAATTGAAAAGCAGAACTTATGGAAATCCGGCGAGTGTCGAGTAATAGTATCTACCAATGCCTTCGGGATGGGAATAGACAAGCCTGATGTAAGATTTGTAATACACATGGATCTCCCAAATTCCTTGGAGGAATACTATCAGGAAGCCGGAAGAGCCGGAAGGGATGGGGAAAAATCATATGTAGTAATATTGTTCAACAAGTCTGACTCCACAAAACTAAAGAAAAGGATAAACGACTCATTTCCGGAGCGAGACTTTATAAAAAGAGTTTATGAGGCGCTCGGAAACTATTATCAAGTAGCTGTTGGATCGGGGATCAATAGAACTTTTGACTTTAATTTATATGAGTTTTGTTTACCATTTAAGCTTCCTCATATTCAAACTCATCATGCACTTAAAATTTTAGAATTAGCCGGTTACATAGAATATACAGACGAAATAGACATCCGTTCAAGACTAAAGTTTATTACTTATCGAGACGAACTCTATAACTTAAACTTGTCGCCTCA
>CAZHWC010000004.1:29941-39418 GCA_964535975.1 uncultured Proteiniphilum sp.
ATATCTAAAATTGTATACGAACAAAGAAAGGACAGGTTTGAAAGGCGCATCAGCTCAATGACTGACTATGCTGAAAACAATCAGTTTTGCAGAAGCCGTATGCTATTAATTTATTTTGATGAGAAAAATCCTAAAGACTGTGGCAAGTGTGATGTCTGTTTAAGAAAAAACAAACACAAATTGTCAAACCAGGAATTCAGAGAAATAGCTCTATTAATTGACGAAAAACTGGAGATACAATCTCCTCAAAGTATAAATACTCTGGTTGACTCGATAATAGGTTATGATAAAGATAAAATCATTTCGGTTATCAGATTTCAAGTGGACAGAAAAATACTTGGAATTAATGACAATGAAATAGAAAAGCTTAAATCATATCCACATCATAATAAAGATCAATATATTTAAAATCTGGATGAGTAAGAAACTCATTCTCTACAGCTTTAATTTGTTCTCTGACTTTTTTGTGAGAATAATTTATATCGATTTTCAAGAGTATTTCACGTATATGAGACCTTTTGATAAAGCTAACAACAGGCTTGTTTGGTCCCAAAACCATATTACCAAGCAACTGCCTTAATCTTGTTGCAAAATAATTTGCTCCACTTTCAACCCTATGTTCATTTCTGTGTTTTAACCCCACTGATATCAAACGTGTATACGGAGGATAATTAAAAAGCTTACGCTCTGCAATTTGCATAGCATAAAAGCTTATATAATCATTCTCTTTCAGAAAGTTGAACAGATTAATTGTGGGATCAGCTGCCTGTATAACGACACGCCCCTCCCCATCTTTTCTACCGGCCCTTCCGGCGGCCTGCATCATTAGTTGAAAACCACGTTCATGAGACCTGAAATTGGGATAGTTAAGAAGTGCATCAGCCGATACAATTCCAACAATTCCCACATCTTCGAAATCCAATCCTTTTGACAACATTTGAGTGCCAACAAGAATATCAATTTCCTTATTTTGGAATCTGTTTATTATCACTTCATAGCTACTCTTGCTTTTTGTCGTATCGGCATCCATACGACCAATAACAGCTTTAGGGAATAGTTTGGCAACCTCTTCCGCCAACATTTCAGTTCCCATTCCCAACTGCTCTAAGCTTCTCTCATTACACGCAGGACAAGTATCAACAAGCCTATATGAAGTATTACAATAGTGACATCTTAAAACATTTTGCATTTTATGATAGGTCAGAGAGACATCACATTGTTTGCATTTTGGTGTCCAGCCACAGTTCCTGCATTCCAGTATAGAAGCAAAGCCACGTCTGTTCCTAAACAGTATAGCCTGTTGTCGATTCTCAAGTGCCTCGGTTATTCTGGAAATCATTCCGGGAGTAAGCACTGATTTCATTATCTTTTTACGTCTAAGTTCCGAAGTATTTTCAAGCTCAATAACGGGCATCTTAACATCGTTATGTCTTGTACTAAGAGTTACCAGACCATACTTACCCGATACAGCATTAAAATATGTTTCGATAGCAGGAGTTGCAGAACCCAAA
This sequence comes from uncultured Proteiniphilum sp., assembly GCA_964535975.1. Lineage (GTDB taxonomy): Bacteria > Bacteroidota > Bacteroidia > Bacteroidales > Dysgonomonadaceae > Petrimonas. The sequence goes on from CAZHWC010000004.1 coordinate 31,453, forward strand.
AGAGTTTTAGCACTAAAGAAACCAGAAATAACGATAGCAACATCTCTGGCATTATAGCGTGGTGCAGTATCCATTTGTTTATACCCCACCTCATGCTCCTCATCAACTATAACGAGGCTCAATCGCTGAAATGGTAAGAAAATTGATGATCTAACACCTATTACAATCTCAAACGGGCTATCAGATTGCATCTTTAACCATATCTCAGCCCTTTCATTATCATTAATTTTTGAATGATACACAACCAATTTATCCCCAAAAACTGCCTGCAAACGCTGAGTAAGCTGCGTTGTCAACATTATTTCAGGCACCAAATACAAAACTTGTTTGTTTGATTTTAACTGATCTAAAATAAGATGAATATAAATCTCTGTTTTACCACTTGATGTTACTCCATGTAAAAGACATACATTCTTCTCAGCAAATACCTGTTGCACTTGTGCCAATGCTTCGCGCTGATAATCATTTAAGTCATAAGCCAGGCGACTTAGTCCGGAAAATTGGTTTAGCCTGCTTATTTCCTGTGTTTCTTGAGTAATTATAGATTTATCAAAAAGACCTTTAATGACTGATTGTGAAAAACCCAACTCATTAATCTCACTTTTCAATATAAGCTTATCACCAGAATTAGCCGAGATTTCTTTAATAGTATTATAAAGTTCAAGCTGCTTATTTGCTTTTCCAATCAAAGCAACTGCATCATTAACATCATCATTAAGTCTTATATATGTCTCTATCTTAGGTCTATACTTTTCTATTATATCATCTTGTACCTCTATCAGTCCTTTTGCAACTAGAGAGTATGCACTAGCTAGTATATCTTTAATATTTAATTCTTTTGATAACTTAGATATCTTTTGCTTACCTACTTGTTGAAGATAGGAAACAATCCTTGCTTCAGTTTCTGAAAAGTCATCCGATAAAACCTCATTCTCAATCAAAGAAATATAAGTCTCGTTCTCGAGTTTAAATTTTGAAGGTACAGCCGCAATATACACATCGCCAAGAGAACACATATAATAAAACGAGACCCATTCCCATAACCTAATCTGAGAATGATTAAGCAATGGGAATGAGTCTACTATATACTCAATATCCTTGACTTTATAACCTATAGGTTTGTTGTCATGTACTCTAAGAACAATTGCCGTATAATATTTTCTTGAACCGAAAGAAACAATAACCCTATAACCCACATCCACTTTAGAAGCAAGATCTTCAGGCACTGAATAGGTAAAAAGACTTTTTAGAGGCAAAGGAAGAACTACATCAACAAACTTCATATATTATTCTAAAAGAAAACAGCGGCAGAAATACTCCAAGTCTGAGACTTACCATTCAATGGATCATTCCATTCCGGTTTATCAGTTGAATAATTATCTGTCAACTTAACTTTATAATTTGCACCTAGCTGAACTAGATTAAACAATTCAAATCCTAGTCCAAAATTCAAACCTCCTTCAAATTTCTTAGCCTTAACATCATCACCCACTTGCGAAAAGTCGATTTTATCTCCTGATATTAGATAACCGGCATATGGACCAGCAAGACCATACAACTTAAACACTTCTGAACCTAGGTTCGCTTTTACCTTAAGATTTACAGGCAATACCAAATACCTATTTGATACATCCTGCTTCTCATTATCTTCTGTTAGATTTTTAACAGTCATCCTATTATCCGAATATAATAACGATACATCAATTCCCAAATCAAGGGCAGATACAGGAAGCATAATTTCAACTGATGGTCCAACCTGATACGAAGTAAGATTTTTAACATCAAAGGAGCTACTCTTTAAAGTTGGATTGTCTATATCCACACCCGCTTTTACTCCAATTCTAATTTGCGAAAAAGATGGCAAACTAATTATTAACCCCAATGCTACAACTAAAAGTAAATTCTTTGTTCTCATAATCGATATTTATTAAAATATTATTATACGCACATTAGTTAAGACAATTCAGAATGAAAAAAGTTAATGAGAACAATGTTAATAATCATGAAAAACAAAAGCGCCCGACACATTACAAATGTCAAGCGCTTTTTGTATTTAGTGTCAAAATCTAATTCTTAGTCTTTAAACTTTGCTTTAAGAAACTCTCTGTTCATACGTGCAATGTGTGTTATAGAAATATTTTTCGGACATTCTTGTTCACAAGCACCTGTATTAGTACAGTTTCCAAATCCAAGCTCATCCATTTTGGCCACCATCGCTTTCGCACGTCTTGCAGCCTCCACTCTTCCTTGCGGAAGGAGAGCCAATTGACTTACTTTTGCAGATACAAACAACATTGCCGATCCATTCTTACATGTTGCCACGCAAGCTCCGCAACCAATACAAGCAGCAGCATCCATTGCCTCATCAGCATCAGCTTTTGGAATAGGAATTGCATTTGCATCGGGGACACCACCGGTATTTACCGATGTATAGCCACCAGCCTGAATGATTTTATCAAATGCTGTACGGTCAACCATTAAGTCTCTAATAACAGGGAATCCTGCCGAACGCCATGGCTCAACTGTAATAGTATCTCCTTCATTAAAAGAACGCATGTGAAGCTGACAAGTAGTTATATCCTCATCTGGTCCGTGTGGATGACCATTGATATAAAGACTACACATACCGCAAATACCCTCACGACAGTCATGGTCAAATACAATAGGCTCTTCACCCTTGTTAATCAGCTGCTCATTAAGAATATCCAACATTTCAAGAAAAGAACTTCCCTGAGATATATTTTTTAATTCATACGTCACAAACTTTCCTTTTACCTTGGGACCGCGCTGACGCCATACTTTGACTTTTATATTAATATCTTTATCCATGATTTTATTTGTTTTCAAAATTACGACTTATAGTTACGTTGTTCACGCACGATAAACTCATACTCAAGCGGCTCCTTATACATCACAGGATCTTCATCACCTTTGTATTCCCAGCATGAAACATAAGCAAACTGGTCATCATGACGCAATGCCTCACCCTCTTCAGTTTGGTGCTCTAGGCGGAAGTGACCACCACAAGATTCCTCACGATCAAGAGCATCATGAGCCATCAGTTCACCAATTTCTATAAAGTCTGCCAGACGCAACGCTTTTTCTAATTCTATATTCAGGTCATCACCACTACCCGGTATTCTAACATTAGTCCAAAACTCTTTCTTCACATCTTTCAAATCCTTGATAGCTTTCTTCAAACCATCTGCATCACGCCCCATACCAACAAAATCCCACATCACGCGACCAAGTTTCTTATGGATAGAATCAACAGTCATTTCACCTTTAACATTCATCAAACGACTAATACGATCATTAATAGCCTTCTCTGCTTCCACAAACTCAGGTCTGTCAGTAGAGAATCTTGGAACATTAATCTGATCAGCCAAATGGTTCTGAATTGTATATGGAAGAATAAAGTATCCGTCAGCCAATCCCTGCATTAGTGCAGATGCACCTAAACGGTTAGCACCGTGGTCAGAGAAGTTAGCTTCACCAATTGCGAATAACCCCTTAACTGAAGTCATTAGTTCATAGTCAACCCACAAACCACCCATTGTATAGTGAATAGCAGGATAAATCATCATCGGAGTTTCGTATGGATTATCATTCACAATCTTCTCGTACATTTGGAATAGGTTTCCATAACGCGCCTCAACCACATCTTTTCCAAGACGGTTGATGGCATCAGCAAAGTCAAGATATACTGCCAAGCCTGTAGTGCCTACTCCATAACCTGCATCACAACGCTCTTTTGCTGCACGCGAAGCAACGTCACGAGGTACAAGATTACCAAATGCAGGATAACGACGCTCCAGATAATAGTCACGATCTTCTTCTTTAATCTGAGTTGGTCTCAGTTTTCCCGCTCTGATAGCCTCAGCATCTTCTTTCTTTTTAGGAACCCAGATACGTCCGTCATTACGAAGAGACTCCGACATCAGAGTCAATTTAGATTGTTGCTCACCATGAACAGGAATACATGTTGGGTGAATTTGAGCCATACATGGATTACCAAAGTAAGCTCCTTTTTTATAGCATTGCCATGCAGCAGAACCGTTAGATTCCATAGCGTTGGTTGACAAGAAGAATGCGTTACCATAACCACCTGTAGCAACCACAACAGCATGAGCAGCAAAACGCTCTAATTTACCTGTCACCAAGTTGCGGGCAATAATACCACGTGCACGACCTTCAATCAATACCAGGTCAACCATCTCATAACGTGTATATAGTTTCACATGGTTGTTGTGAATAGCACGGCTCAGTGCGCTGTAAGCCCCCAACAACAACTGCTGTCCGGTTTGTCCGCGAGCATAAAATGTACGTGACACCTGAGCACCACCAAACGAACGGTTATCCAACAAACCACCATATTCGCGAGCAAAAGGTACACCTTGTGCCACACATTGGTCTATAATTGCGTTAGACACTTCTGCCATACGATAAACGTTTCCTTCACGTGCGCGGTAGTCACCACCTTTAATTGTATCATAAAACAGACGATAAACAGAGTCACCATCATTCTGATAGTTTTTAGCAGCATTAATACCACCCTGAGCAGCAATAGAGTGCGCACGGCGTGGTGAATCCTGAATACAGAAGTTCAACACATTGAATCCCATCTCACCTAGTGAAGCAGCAGCAGATGCACCGGCCAATCCAGTTCCCACAACTATAACATCCAAACGACGTTTATTAGCGGGGTTCACAAGCTTTTGGGTAGCTTTATAATTAGTCCACTTGTCAGCCAAAGGTCCTTTCGGAATTTTGGAGTCAATTTTTAGTATATTATCTTTTTCTAAATTAGTCATAGTCATTAAATATTTTTTCAAGTTTATTGAAACAACCGGCACTACAAGCCAAGGTAAGAAGCATTGCTAAATCCTAAAAGGTATGCAACAGGAATTGCTGCGAATAATGCAAAAATTAGTGTTGCCAGAGCATATGAAAGTTTTTTCAAACGAGGCAACCATACTTGATTACTCCAGCCCAATGTATGCATTGCACTCCAAAATCCGTGAGTAAGGTGAAACCAAATTGCCACCAGCCATACAATATAAATAGCACTATAAATAGGCTTGCTAAACAGTTCCTCAATCAAAAGAACTCCTTGTGTAGCTCTACTTAAATCGCCAAACTCAACTCCTAAAATATGCATAACCTCAACTAGCTGCATTTTATACCAAAAATGCATCAAGTGCAATATTAGGAAACCAAGAATAATAAGACCCAAAACAAACATGTTTTTGGATGCCCACGAAACTGTACGTTGTGGTTTAGAAACAGCATACCTGCTTGGACCTCTCGCCTTCATATTCTGCAACGTCAAAATGACTGCATATATGATGTGAATAATAAATCCAAGAGCCAAAACTGCGGTTGCAATTAACGCATACCAATTAGCACCTAAAAATCCCACAATCATATCGTATCCTTTAGCGGATATCAGAACTACGATATTCATCAAACTGTGGAACAACAAAAATAGAACGAGAAACAATCCAGAGATACTCATGATCATTTTTCGTCCAATTGAAGAATTAATTAACCAGCTCATAAAATTATTGTTTAAAAATTTATTTTTCTGCCTATTCGAATAAGTAAATCTCTAATTTAAAAACCACATCCAGACTTTGTTCGTTGCAGTTTCAAAGTGCAAAATTAGCATTTTAATATGTCAAAAAAGAATTAATTGATGAAATATTTCTCTATTTACATTATTTAAAGATATTGTTTATATAAGGATATTCAGCTTTAAGTTATATGTTTTAATCATTTGCATAGTTTATAGTGGCAAATATAGCAATTAATCAATACAAATTGCCATTAGGTACAACAAATATTTAATTAACGTCAATATTATCAAATTGCTATAAACAAAAAAAGGAGAGATATAGCATCTCCCCTTACACATTAATATCAACTAATAGCTAAAAAGCTCAGCTTAGTTTTGCCAAAGCCATCTTCACCCTGTCTACTGCCTTTACAATATTTTCATCTGAAGTAGCAAATGAGAATCTTATGCAATCAGGTGCACCAAATGCATCACCACCCACACAAGCCACATGAGCAACCTCCAAAAGGAACATTGCAAGATCGGCAGCACTGTTAATTTTATTTCCCTCATATGACTTACCTATGTAATTCTTAATCTGAGGGAAAATATAAAACGCACCCATTGGGTCATTTACAGTTAGTCCCGGAATATCTCTCAACAATCCGGTAATTAAATTCTTTCTTCGTTCAAATGCAATACGCATCTCCTCGACACAATCCTGACTTCCTGTGTATGCTGCCTCCGCTGCCTTTTGCGAAATAGAAGAAGCACCCGAAGTATATTGCCCCTGAAGCGAACTACAAGCAGAAGCTATCCATTGTGGTGCCGCAATCCAGCCAATTCTCCATCCCGTCATTGCGTATCCTTTAGAAACGCCATTCACAATAATTACTCGATCACGAATATTCTCAAACTGAGACATACTCTCATGTTTTCCTATATAATTAATGTGCTCGTATATTTCATCAGCTATAACAAACACATTTGGATATTTAGCTAGAACATCAGCAAGAGATTTCAACTCCTCTTTAGTATAAACACTTCCTGTAGGGTTTGATGGAGAACACAAAACAAATGCTTTTGTCTTTTCAGTTATTGCTTCCTCAAGCTGTTTTGCATTAATTTTAAAATCCTGATCAATACCTGCCGACACCACCACAGTAGTACCCTCAGCAAGTTTTATCATCTCAGGATAGCTAACCCAGTATGGAGCAGGAACAATAACCTCATCACCTTTTCCAATAATTGAAAACAAAACATTACTCAATGACTGTTTGGCACCATTTGAAACCACAATCTGAGATGGTTCATATTCGATGTTATTTTCACTCTTAAGCTTTGAACATATAGCTTTTCTCAATTCAATAAATCCGGGTACCGGAGAATAAAAAGAAAAATTATTCTCTATCGCTTTCTTTGCAGCCTCCTTTATATGGTCAGGTGTTGAAAAGTCTGGTTCTCCCACACTCATATTAATTACATCAAAACCTTGAGCTTTTAGCTCATTACTTTTTTGCGCCATCGCAAGAGTCTCTGATGGAGAAAGCGATTGCAATCGTTGGGATAATAAATTCATATCAATATATATGGTTTTCTAAAAAATATCGACAAATATAGCTAATAAATTTTATCACAAAAGCATTTTCACATCATAAAGACATCATTAATGTCAAATATCTACTATTTTATATCAAATATTATCTTTAAGAGCAAATAATAGCCACAATTAAATCATTATATCTCAATATGTTTTATCGCACAAATATTAAACATAAGTAAGCTTTTTGTTATATATGCATAAAAAAGAACGCTGCCCACATATTTCAGTGAACAGCGCTCCGGATAGAAACAATTAAATTAAAATTGTTTTTTATTTTTCTGAAAGATATGATGAAATACCTTCCTGAGTAGCCTTAAGACCTTTTTCACCCTTGTGCCAATTGGCAGGACAAACTTCGCCATTTTCTTCTGTAAATTGAAGACAGTCGATTACTCTAAGAGCTTCTTCAACGCTTCTGCCCAAAGGCATATCATTAACCACCTGATGACGAACAACACCTTGCTTATCAATCAAGAATAAGCCTCTGTATGCTTGAGGAGTGCCATTAAATACCAAAGTTCCCTCTTCATTATAATCGTATTCACCTGCCAATACATCATAATCCATTGAGATTGTCATTGCCGGATCAGCCACAATCGGATATGTAACACCCTGAATACCACCATCATTCTGCGGAGTATTAAGCCATTTCCAATGAGAGAAAGCAGAGTCTGTTGAGCAAGCAACTACCACAGTATCTTTTTCTTCAAATTCTTGAAGTTTCTCTTGAAATGCTATTAATTCAGTTGGACAAACGAATGTAAAGTCTGCCGGATAAAAAAAGAACACAACATATTTTTTTCCGA
>CAZHWC010000004.1:39518-42010 GCA_964535975.1 uncultured Proteiniphilum sp.
CAAACGAATGTAAAGTCTGCCGGATAAAAAAAGAACACAACATATTTTTTTCCGATGTATTGTTCTAAAGAAAAATTTTCTTCTATAATATTTCCATCTACTACCACCGGTGCACTAAACACAGGTGCTTTCTTACCTACTAAAACTGACATAATATTTATAATTTACTTAGTTGTTATAAAAATTGATGATGCAAATATACGACACATATAATCAATCACAGAATTTATAACACCCTATCTAATATCAATAATTTCTATACAAAACAGTTCCGCAATTATCAATACAGCACATGAATAACACATTTTTAACATCAATAAATCATTTAGTTTCAAATATAATAGTTACTTTTGCATGCAATAAAATTTAAAAACATATCAGCTATGTCATTTATTGCAAACAGAATCACAATGGAGGGTTTAACTTTTGACGACTTGTTATTAGTACCCGCACATTCCTCAGTACTTCCCCGCGACGTTGATTTAACTACCAACTTCACACGCAACATCAAACTAAATATTCCAATGGTATCAGCAGCTATGGACACTGTCACAGAAACCACTATGGCTATTGCTATTGCTCGCGAAGGGGGCATAGGCGTAATCCACAAAAATATGACCATAGAGGCGCAGGCAAAACAAGTGCAAATTGTTAAACGCTCGGAAAATGGAATGATTGTAAACCCAATAAGCATTCAACCTCAAAAAACTGTTGCAGATGCACTGGCAATGATGAGTGAATATAAAATTGGTGGTATCCCTGTAGTAAAAGATGACAATAAATTAGTTGGAATAGTTACCAATCGCGATTTGCGTTTTGAGAAAAACATGAACAAAGCAATCGAAGAGGTAATGACCAAAGAAAACCTCATCACCACAAATCAGGAATCTACCGATCTTGATGCAGCTTCTGAAATATTGCAAGCTCATAAAATTGAGAAACTACCGGTAGTTGATGAAAACTATAAGTTAGTTGGACTTATCACATATAAAGACATTACAAAAGCAAAAGACAAGCCATTTGCAGCAAAAGACGAGCAAGGCAGACTTCGAGTTGCAGCAGCAATTGGTGTTACGGTCGATTCTGTTGAGAGAGCTACGGCACTTGTTGAAGCCGGAGTTGATGCAATAATAATTGATACAGCTCACGGCCATTCGGAGGGAGTAGCTAATATGCTGAGAACAATCAAAAGCAAGTTTCCACAAGTAGACATAGTTGTTGGAAACATTGCAACAGGCGAAGCGGCAAAATTCTTGGTTGAGGCCGGTGCAGACGCTGTTAAAGTTGGTATTGGTCCCGGATCTATATGCACCACCCGTGTGATTGCAGGTGTGGGCGTTCCACAGATATCAGCTATTTATGATGTTTACGAAGCACTTAAAGGAACAGGTGTTCCAATTATTGCCGATGGAGGACTTCGCTACTCGGGTGACATCGTAAAAGCACTTGCAGCCGGTGGCGCATCTGTTATGATGGGCTCATTATTGGCGGGCACAGAAGAATCTCCTGGAGAAACTATTATATATAGTGGTCGCAAATTCAAAACATATCGCGGAATGGGATCACTTGCAGCAATGCAAAAAGGCTCAAAAGACAGATACTTCCAGGATGTTGAAGACGACATCAAGAAGTTAGTGCCCGAAGGCATTGAAGCTCGCGTTCCATACAAAGGCACACTTCAGGAAGTAATATACCAGATGGTAGGCGGTCTTCGTGCGGGAATGGGATACTGTGGCGCACCTTATATCGAAAAGCTGCACGAAGCAAAATTCACTCGCATCACTAGTGCAGGTTATGTTGAAAATCACCCACACGGTGTGATGATTACTCGCGAAGCACCAAACTATAGCAGAGACAAAGAATAATATAAGTTTATTCCATAAACGTAATAAAGCCCGAAACAGTTATCAAGTCGATAATTTGTTTCGGGCTTTTCTATACATATTTACAAATTAAAAAAAATAGACCTTATCTAAAAATATATTTCAATTTACAAACAAACGCTAATCAAAAGACTTGACAAACACCAATTACACTAATTGCCAAGGTATTACACAAAACCATATACCTGTTAAAACCAGAGATTATATCCAAAACCCCCGATTCACGACTATGGACGCCATAAAAAGTTTTGCTTGGGCATAATTCATGATTGTGAATTATAAATTTCGCATACTTTACGCTACATTCACAACCATGGACGCGACCTAAACAATGCACAGTCTACTATTACCAACTATTATCGTCATATTTATTAATATTAATTAGACAAAACAACCCGTAACCATAAACCAATTTAACATAATTGCAAATTCACAGTCATGAAAGACACCAAAAGATCCTGTAGAGCATAATTCACAGACATGAATCACAATCTACCATTTCATTTGGCATAATTCACATCCATGGACGACGCATAAACAACCATTTACACACCATTCACGACTAAATTTCATAACAAATGCAAATAAAACTCAGTCTTCACGACTATG
>CAZHWC010000004.1:42110-52825 GCA_964535975.1 uncultured Proteiniphilum sp.
ATTCACGACTAAATTTCATAACAAATGCAAATAAAACTCAGTCTTCACGACTATGAGGAACACAAAATAATACCTAACCCATGATTCACACTCATGAAAATCACCAAAAACTTTTCAAATCTATAATTCACGACTGTGAATGGTGCCGAAAACTTTTAAAAACCTACACTCACGAGTGAGAATGATAGTAAAGAACTTGCCGGACATGCATTCACGAACAGGAATGACGCAAAAAGCTTTTACGGCAAGGCATTCATGAAAAAGAATGGTACGAAAACATTTCTAAAGTAATGAATCACGAAATAGAATTATCACTTCACAACCAACACCAACATCCCGGCAACAATGAGAATGGCGGCAATAACGCACAATTAGAAAAACTAAAACCAAAACCGTCACACAAGAGCCAAATTATCAGTTAACCAACAAATTCGATTGTCTTTCCTTATTTTTTTATTAACTTTGCAATCAATTTTTTGAAGAGTAAAATTATACCAAACAATGAGCAAAATATTCACCGAATACAACCAACTAAATCTATCGGAAATCAATAAAGAAATGTTGAAACGATGGGATGAACGTGAGCTGTTTAACAAGAGTTTGGAGATGCGAAAAGGGCATCCCGAGTTTGTGTTTTACGAAGGTCCTCCTTCTGCAAACGGAATGCCGGGTATTCATCACGTTATTGCGCGTTCGATTAAAGATATATTCTGTCGTTACAAAACGATGAAGGGCTTCCTTGTGAATCGTAAAGCAGGATGGGACACTCATGGTCTGCCTGTGGAATTGGGAGTTGAAAAATCATTAGGAATTACGAAAGAAGATATTGGCAAGAAAATTACGGTTGAAGAATACAATAATGCTTGTCGCACAGAGGTGATGAAATATACCAAAGAGTGGGAAGACCTTACTCGCAAAATGGGATATTGGGTGGATATGAACGATCCATATATCACTTATGACAACAGATATATCGAAACTCTTTGGTATTTATTGAAAGAGATATACAATAAAGGACACCTATACAAAGGATATACAATACAACCATACTCACCTGCTGCAGGAACAGGGCTTAGCACACATGAGCTAAATCAGCCTGGATGCTACCGCGATGTAAGAGACACAACTTGTGTTGCGCAATTCAAGATAACAAATCCTGCGCAAGAATGGGCTGAGTTTGGTGAGCCATTCTTCCTTGCATGGACTACCACTCCATGGACACTACCATCAAATATGCTATTGGCAGTGGGACCGAATGTGGAGTACGCGGCAGTTCAGACATACAACCAATACACCGGCAAACCTATGACGGTGATATTAGCAAAGAATCTTGTATCGGCTTTCTTTTCTGAAAAAAATGCCGAACTTAAACTTGACGAATATAAAGAGGGAGACAAGAAGATTCCATTCAAAATACTGGATAAAACATGGAAGGGTTCGGAGCTTAAAGGATACAGATACGAACAACTGTTCCCATGGGTAAAGGTGACCGCAAAGGCTCATCAGGTGGTAACGGGAGATTTTGTAACTACTGAAGATGGTACTGGTATTGTTCACATTGCCCCAACTTTTGGTGCTGATGACGCTAAAGTGGGAAAAGAAAATGATGTTCCGGGCTTGACTTTGATTGACAAGGATGGAAATATCAGACCTATGGTAGACATGACGGGTAAATTCTTTAGAATTGAAGATATTGACCCCGACTTCGTGAAAGACAAAATTAACGTTGAATTATATAAAGAGTATGCCGGCAGATATGTAAAAAACGAATATGATGATTCGCTTACTGCTGATGATGCAACTCTTGATGTGGATTTGTCTGTGGCATTGAAGCTTGAAAACAAAGCATTCCGCATCGAAAGATTTTTGCACAGTTATCCACACTGCTGGAGAACCGACAAGCCTGTGCTTTACTATCCTCTCGACAGTTGGTTTATTCGTACCACTGCATACAAAGAGAGAATGTTAGAGCTAAACAACACTATAAACTGGAAACCACAATCAACCGGAAGTGGACGATTTGGCAAGTGGTTAGAAAATCTTCAGGACTGGAACCTAAGCCGCAGCCGCTATTGGGGCACTCCGCTACCAATATGGAGGACAGAGGATGGTCAGGAAGAAAAATGTATTGGCTCTGTAAAAGAATTAATCGACGAAGTAAAGAAATCAGTTGAAGCTGGTGTTATGACTGAGGTTCCTTGGAAGGAATATGACATCAACGGCGATATCGATTATAACAAAATTGATTTGCACCGACCATATGTTGACAATATTATATTAGTTTCGAAAGATGGCAAACCAATGCATCGCGAGTTAGACCTTATCGACGTATGGTTTGACAGTGGCGCCATGCCTTTTGCTCAGGTATTCTACCCTCATCTTTCGGAAGAAGACTTTGGCAAAATATATCCTGCCGACTTTATAGCCGAGGGAGTTGACCAAACTCGCGGATGGTTCTTTACTCTTCATGCCATTAGCACAATGGTGAAGGATAGTGTGGCATTTAAAAATGTGGTTTCAAATGGTTTGGTATTGGACAAAAATGGCAATAAGATGTCAAAACGTCTTGGCAATGCCGTTGATCCATTCGAAACAATCGAGAAGTTTGGTTCTGATCCTCTTCGCTGGTACATGGTAACAAATGCATCGCCGTGGGACAACCTAAAGTTTGATATAGAAGGAGTGGAAGAGGCACGACGAAAATTCTTCGGCACTCTTTATAATACATATTCATTCTTTGCACTATATGCCAATGTTGACAACTTCCACAATCAGTATCCACAAATAGATATTGAGAAGCGTCCTGAAATTGACAGATGGATATTGTCATTGCTTAACTCGCTGGTGAAAAAGGTTGACGAAGACTATAATAATTATGAGCCTACGAGAGCAGGACGTGCTATTAATGATTTCGTGAACGACAATCTTAGCAACTGGTATGTAAGATTGAACAGGAAGCGTTTCTGGGGTGGCGAAATGAATGATGATAAACTATCGGCTTATCAAACGCTGTATCAATGTCTGGCAACTATCTCGCAACTGATGGCACCAATTGCGCCATTCTATGCAGACAGACTATATCTTGACCTTACAAGAGCAACAGATAATACTCAGTTTGAGTCTGTTCACTTGGCTGACTTCCCTGTAGTTGATGACAACATTATAAACCCAACATTAGAAGAGCAGATGTATCTTGCTCAAACAGCATCATCAATAGTTTTGTCCCTTAGAAGGAAAGTAAGCCTGAAAGTGAGACAACCACTTACAAAGATTATGATTCCTGTAGTAAACGAGGCTGACAGAAATAATATAGAGGCTGTTAAGGACTTGATTTTGGGAGAGGTAAACGTTAAAGAAATTGAGTTTGTGGATTCTGCAAACGATATGCTTGTAAAACGTGTGAAACCTGATTTCAAGAAACTTGGACCAAGGTATGGCAAGTTTATGAAGCAGCTTTCTGCAAGGATTCAGGATATGAGTCAGGCAGAAATAAACACATTGGAAAAAGATGGCAAATTGGAATTTGATATCGACTCACAATCATTTGTGATTGAAAGTGCTGATGTCGAAATCTTATCTGACGACATACCGGGTTGGCTTGTTGGAAATGAAGGAAGAGTAACAGTAGCTTTGGATATCACAATTACCGACACTCTAAGAAAAGAAGGTATAGCACGTGAGATGGTAAACAGAATTCAAAATCTTAGAAAGGCAAAAGATTTTGAGATTACAGATCGAATTGAAATTAAAGTCTCTTCAAACGAGCTGTTCGACGAAGCCATCACAGAGTTTCGTCAATATATATCAACACAAGTGCTTGCAGATTCTATTGTTGTTGAGAATGACACCTTTGAAGATGAAATAGATATTGATGAAGAGAAGATAACTCTAAGCATATTGAAAGTAAAATAATTATCTTTTTTATTAACCTTTCACAAATCTGTAATTTTAATTACTATCTTTGTGAAAGGGAGATACTGAAAGATGCATTACTAAATATAGAAAAATACTTTACTAAACATTAAACATATTCTTGGTGTTAAGATGAGTAATGAATGCCGAGAGGATATAATAATATTGAATTACAAATTAAAATAGATACTGTTATGAGTGAAAAGACGAGATACTCAGATGAGGAATTAGCTGAATTCCGCAGCATCATTAATGAAAAATTAGAAATAGCAAAGCAGGAATACGACAACTATCGTGCTGCTGTCACAAATGCTGACGGAAACGATATTGTAGATACATCACCTACATACAAAGTACTGGAAGAGGGTGCTTCTACTCTATCTAAAGAAGAAGCTGGCAGATTGGCCCAGCGTCAGATGAAGTTTATCCAAAACTTACAGGCTGCTCTAGTAAGAATTGAAAATAAAACTTACGGTGTATGTCGTGAAACAGGCAAACTGATACCTAAAGAGCGACTAAGAGCGGTTCCGCACGCTACCCTTAGTATTGAGGCAAAAGAGGGTGGTAAAAGAAGATAAGCTAACAACTAAATGAATTTAACTTCGACACATAAGATTGTAGGATAGATGTAATAATAGTTTCTATCCTGTAATCCTTTTGTGCCTTATTACAAACAAATGAAGAGTTCTACAAAAAAAAGTATTATTGCCATAAGTGTAATTTTTCTGGTTCTTCTCGTCGATCAGATATCAAAAATTTGGGTAAAAACCCATATGGCATTATATGACGTAATTGATATTACTAGCTGGTTTAAGATTTACTTTGTAGAAAATAACGGAATGGCCTTTGGAATAGAGGCAATCGGAAAGTTATTCCTTTCTATCTTTAGAATTGTAGCCGTAATTGGAATAATATACTATCTCACCCGAATAATCAAAGATAACTATAAGAGTGGGTTTATCGCTTGCATAGCCCTTGTTCTGGCCGGAGCATCGGGCAATATTATTGACAGTGTGTTCTATGGTGCATTCTTTGAAGCTAGCTACCAAGGGCACATAGCATCAATTGTTCCATACGGAGAAGGATACGAATCGATATTGCATGGCAAAGTGGTTGATATGCTTTACTTCCCCCTGATTGAAGGACAATTTCCATCGTGGGTACCAATTGTAGGTGGAAACGACTTTCTATTCTTCAGGTTTATATTTAATATTGCCGACTCAGCAATAACGGTGGGGGTTGCCCTGCTTCTCTTATTCTATCGCAAGACATTGTCATACTCTTTGATGTCTAAAAGTGATAGGGAAAAACATGATTTGGAGAACAACTTACAACAGGAAAATTCAAATTAGTGAAAAGAATTATTTTTAAATATTCTAGCATAGCTTTATTGATTGCTGCCTTCATTCTTTCATCTTGTAGCAGACCAAATGAGGTGCACAACAGGAAAGAGATGGAGAAGATTATGTATGACATATACATTGCTGAGGCAATGATTGAAAATGATTACTCAACATTTGGCACTCCGGAACAAAAAGAAGCACTGATAAACGAGGTTTTTAAGAAGCACAAAACAACACAGGCTAGGTGGGATACATCCTTATCCTGGTATTCTGATAAGGTTGAGATTTACCTTAAGATGAATGACTCTGTGAGAGCCAGACTACAGAGAAAACAAAAATATATTGAGAGTATTGTAAACAATGAGCTCGCAATGGAGCAATCTGTTAAGGATAGAACAATACTTACAACCAACATACCCAAGCATTACTCATTCAGTGAGGTAAACCCTAAAAATGGGTTCCGTTTTAGATATGACAGCACTCAAATCAAACAAGAACTGGACAGTATTGATTTATTCTTCACGTTCGATGCAATTGGAATTCCCAAGTCTTTTGCTCCGATACTAATCTCACAACTGATGCTTGAATATAAAGACACCACTATCTATAAATCTGAACTTATATTCGAAAACAAGCACTACTCTACTCCAATTGAGAGATATATTGATAGTGATACTCTACTCAGCATCTTGGGTTCTGTGAGACTTCAGGATACTCTGCAAATGTTTAAGGATATCCAACTATTGAATATCCAACTGGGTAATCCCGATTCGTTATCAATTGAAATTAAGGATACTATCCAACAAAAGGATCTCAATAAACTAGAGAAACTTGATCAACAAATAGTAGAGCAAGAAACAGTAACAGAAGAAGTAATTGAGGAACAGGTGGCAGAAGAGCTTACAGACTCAATCAACACTAACTAAAGCTTCACTAACTGCACTCAGAAGAGGTTGTATTGAAATGTTACTTCCAACGGCCTCTTTCATCCACTCTTGTGGAGTGAGCCTGCCAAGGCGATACATTCTTTCTATCTCATCGGCTATATTCTTACCATTAATATACTGCTCAATCTGAAAGTCAATCAAGTGCCCTATAGGATAATTGGGCAAATATAGTGGATAGTCAATCATATGTGAATAAATACCCAGAAGGATCTCATCCTCATCTCCCAATATACCCGAATAAAACCTGTTCCATACATCTTTGGATATACTGATTACAGCATCCTTCAGTTCAGATGCTGTGGCATCCGGATTTGAGTATAACCACTCCCATACCTGTATATCCACTAACGAAACGCCCATAATTTCATAGCACGACCAAAAGTTGTCTAATGCAAGAAAGTGAGCATCATCGGTATTTTGTTTTTTGAGACCAAGCAACTCAGCATCCCGCTTTTGAAATAAGAAAGCCGTCGCCTCTGTGAATGAAGTATTAGGAACACCGTTAAGCATGTAATAATCAACATTATTCATAGAAATTGTCTGCTCAACATTATGACCAAATTCATGAACTGCAATATTATAGCCCTTATAGTCCATCCCCTTACTTCCAATACGTGTGCGAAGACGGGCAAAATCATTACGCATAGCTGACCCCATGGCGTGACCTGCACCCCGGGAAGCATCCACAACTATAAGCGATGTAATCTCTTTAGCTCGTTGCTCTTTCCAGCCCAGCTTCACTAATATATTTGACAAATCATCTTTAAGAGCTTGCGTATTCGGATATTTTCTTGATGTTATTGCATCAAGTTCAGACTCTGAAATAGAACCACGGGATTTGAAACCGTTATACCAAATGTCGAAAGGCTCAAGTTTGCGACCTAAGCGAGTCTCAATTATCTTTGCAACCTCCTTAACTTGCGGTGATGATAATAGCCCAACAAACAGCTCTTCCACATCCTTTTGAAGTATTTCCATTGTGCCATCAAATGCACGGGTAAGTTGTGTTTCATCTTGCAGCGAAAAGTTATCAAGCTGACGCATAGCATGGAAGTTATTTAAAAACACTTCATACCTTACATTATCTTCGGATGGAATAGAAACAAGTTCATCTTTATCATACACACTGTTTGAGAATGGATTCCAATCATATTTATCACTATTAATAACATTCTTTGGTATCGATTGGTCAATTATTCGCTGCATTACCTTATAAACCATTCTTTGCTTTTCAAGACCATTCTCCAAATCAGCATAGTTTGATTTCAGCTCATCTCTTAGTCCCCAGTGAGTGATAAGCTTCATTTCATCCGGAAAGAGATGTTCACCATTATCATTCACAAGGCGCCCCATATAAATATTATAATCTGAAATATATGTATCAGCAGCAGTGAGCGACAAAGAGATATGCTGCTGTACCGAGGCAGGGACTCTTGAGGTAAAAACATCACCCATACGGGCATAAGCCCAATCCTGACGCGACCAGTTATCCGACAATTGAGTTTTCTCTTCCAAAGTATAGGCAGGGAAATTGAGTGCAGCAATAAACGCTATTTTAGTTGAGTAAAAGTCATCCATTAAATGTGCAGACACATCATAGCCGCCAAACATCATATCTATATCCTCTAGCTCAGGTCCATCAAGATGCAAAGGCATTTTTAGCTCACTGTCTATTTTGTGCAGATAGCCATTAATTGTTTCAAGGTTGCGTTCAAGTTTGTAAAACAACCTTTGCAAATCTTCATTTTCATAAACAAAAGAGGACTTGCAAAACGCACTGAAATCATCAAAATCTCCATCTTCCTTATTCCAGAGCGATGCTGCCTGACGCACTCCTCGCTCAATTATGAAATTAATATCAGAGTCAGAATTGCTACTCAACTCTGATATCACACTCTGAATCTCATTATCACTAAAAACTCTCTCTAACATAATACTTGCTCCACTTTGCGAAGATTTAAATGTGCATGCTGTTAATAACCATGACATTATTATTAACGGAAATACTCTTTTAATACTCATATCTATTTGTTAAAACATTCAAATATATAAACAAAGATAGCTTAATTTCGTTTTACTAACAGAAATTAATAAGAATATTGTTCAATCTATACAATATTGAGTTTTAGGTATAGTATATCTACAATCTACATTTTTTAATACAAAATCTTAACTGAATTATTATTTATGAAAAAAAAGATTATTCTAAGCGCAATGATTGCGTTAATAAGCCTTACTGCGTTCTCGCAAGTAAGAGACGTAACACTGACACTCTCACCGTACGCTGAGCATACATGGTGGAATAAAAATACAACTTTAGACAACTCTACATTTTGGGGTGCACGTGCCGGATTTAGTTTCGGACCTCTGTTTGAACTGAGAGGATTTTACCAAAAGTCAGTAGATATTGAAGCTAATCTAAGAAAGATAGACTGGGCAGTAACAGAAGACTGGGCAGACAAAATGACTCAATCGTATGTAGATATGTCAAGGTATGGTGGGGAAATGAAACTCAACCTAATGAACAATGGAATATTTGCACCATATATTACACTTGGAGGTGGTATACAAAACCTATCATATCAAATTCAAGATTTAGACTTGCCTTTTATTACAAAGGATATGAAGGAGGAACAGATTTTTGGAGCTGTGGGTATTGGAACCAAGTTCAACCTGTCAGACCGAATAGTGCTTTCACTTGAAGCTAAAAACACATTCTTTAATGTAAATGACAAGAGTTATTATTTAAGCCCCGATTATGATATATCAGAGGGAGACAATAAAAGATTGGGCAACTGGTCGGCAATGGCCTCTCTTGATTTCTATCTGGGTGGCACAAAATCAAGCAACGATGAGGTGCACCGTGCTTATGAGAAGATGTTCTCCGACGGATTTGCCGGTGTTAAGTTTGTAATTGAGCCGGGATTGACATATGTGAAACTCAAAGATGAGAATCTATTTGAAGAACAATACTT
The DNA here is from genome assembly GCA_964535975.1 of uncultured Proteiniphilum sp. Taxonomy (GTDB): domain Bacteria; phylum Bacteroidota; class Bacteroidia; order Bacteroidales; family Dysgonomonadaceae; genus Petrimonas. The sequence continues at coordinate 51,288 of CAZHWC010000004.1, forward strand.
CGCAGGAGGGTCAGCCGGATTTGACTTCTCATCTCTTGTTGGCATCAGAGGATTTTACTATCAGGCTACAGAAAAACCTGATAAAGTATCATTAGACTTCAACAGTGATGTGGCAATGTATGGAGCCAATCTTATCGCAAGGCTAAATCAGCCAAGGGGTATAAATCCATATCTGGTTTTGGGAGGTGGATATATTAAAACAAATAATAAGTATGTAAATCCACTTGGAGAGATTGGAGATCAATCAAGAGGTTTTGCAATGGGTGGTGCAGGCATTGAAATTCCAATCTCTAAATATGTTGCACTATATGGCAACGTGAATGCAATGCTTACAAATGAAGGCAGTAAGGATTTATCAACTATCGAAACACCTAAGCAGGTTAAAACAAATCTAATGTATCAAACAGGCGTTAGATTCAATTTGGGAAAATCGGTTGATGGTGATTCATATTACGACAGAAGCCTGGACAGAGCTGTTTCATCTGAAAGGGAATACAGCAATCAGCAAATCAACGAACTGAGAAAAGATTATGAAAGACAAATTGAGGAGTTGAATTATGAGTTGGATATCGCTGTTAAAGATAAAAACTATGCAAAAGCTGCCAGAATTGAGGAAGAAAAGAAGGCTGTTGAACTAGAATCTCGTCAACGTACTACACAAAAGAGTGAATATCTACAACTAACTCCCGACGATTTGAGTAGAATTGTGAAAGAGGCTGTAAGAGAAACAAGACAAGAATATATGGTTCCACAAAACGTTGCCTCTCCTGTAATTCAGCAAGAGCCGGAGCAACAACCGATACAGCAGCCGGTGTTACAGCCGATACAGCAAGAAGCAGAACAGCAACCCGAACAACAATCCGTAACGGTATTGCCTGTAGTTAGCGATAATAACTTTGACAAACAATTTGAGGCAATAAACAAAGCAATTGAAGCACAATCTGCCGCAATTGCCAGTCTAAGGGAAGATAAATCAAGACAGACAGAAGCTGTTGCAGCAGCCCAGCCCCAGCAAAAATCCGAAACTACCAAGGTATCTGCACATAAAGATCCTGCGATGAAATTAAGCGGAATCTCAGCAATAGGAGCAATGGACTTCGGAACTAAATCATTCTGGAATCTGGGGCTACGAGGTTACTGGCAAATAAAGAAATCAAATTTCGACTTCGCACCCGAAGTTTTCATAGCATTCGGAGACAAAGATGGATTTGGTGTTTCAGCAAATGTTATTTATAATTTTGACACATACAACTCACCATTTAAGCCGCATATAGGCATAGGTATTGGAGGATTCCCGGCTAAAAAGACAGTATGGGGCACAAACATAATTGCAGGTGTTGGTTACGACCTGATGGTAGGAAGCATTTTTGCAGACTACTCAATAAGAAGTATATTCAAACAGAATCAGATAGCAGTAGGATATAGAATATCATTCTAAAAACTTTGCCTTGTTTCTTATTTTTTATACTTTTACGTCACAACCAAATTAATTCTTTAAACTAATAATCGTAATGAACGAAATCAACAATTATGTAGAA
>CAZHWC010000005.1:0-52693 GCA_964535975.1 uncultured Proteiniphilum sp.
GATCTGCATCACGACGCAACTATTTTTAATACATTTTTATATTAATATGTTAACCCGGTTGACATATTGTGCACGAAGTGTGTTGTTTAGTTAACGTGTTTGGGGGTCAATTATTGAAATAAAATGAATTATTAATTTTTCTAATCATTAAAAATATGATACAGATTAGAATTTTAAAAACAGTAAAAACGTATGAATAATACAAAACCAAAATTTTATCCTAGTTATATCTTGGGACTGCCAAACCAGGATATGGTAACAGCGTATGGCAGATTGTTGGAAGCCGTTGAGGAGTCGCTTTCTGAAATGACAGATGTAAACGAATTGCTTACAAATGCTTTGAGTAAGGTGAAGGGGCATATGCCAATACTGCACAAAATTATTAAGAGAAGACGCGGTCATGAGCTTACATCTCTTATTACTGACTTGCACAAGCAGAGGATGACGTTGATTAGATCAATCAAGGGTTCAATTAAAGTAGGCTTGATAAGTCTTGAGCCTGAGATTAAGACGGCTGCAAATGTTGTGAATAATTGGTTTGATTTGCATTCGGCTGTGATGCCATCAGGTTCTCAAGACTCAGTTACAAAGAGCATTCGGGAGCTTGAGGATTACATGGGCAGGAAAGATAGCTTTGATCAGTACATTAGAGCTGTTGTTCCGGAGAAAATTCTGGATGACTTTTTTGCTATTCATAACCGATATACTGCGGCTGTGGCTGTGAGAAGGCAACAATGGAGCGATGAGGATATTCTTAAGGTTGACTCTGTGGTGGCTAAGCGTGTGGCTGTGAAAGATCTTACTACATTGCTTGGATTGATAGACTTGACAGAAAGATGGGATGATGAGAACTATAATAAGATGCGTAGTGCTCTTGATTGGGAGTTTACTCGCCTTCGTTCTCTATATCTGCGTGCCAGAACTATGCGCCAAAACAACGGGGAATCTGAATCTGTTGTTGAAATGCATACTGCAAGTATTGCTTCGCATACCTATGGCATGAACTCTGATTTTGAGGTTCCTGCAGGCAGCGGGGTTGCTGATAGTGTTGAGGCTGTTGACGAGAGTGTGCCCGAGAGCGTTGCTCCTGACGATAACAAGGAGGCAATTTAATTTTTTTGTGTGTTAATTTCGGAAATTGGATTAATGATCCGAAATATAGAGCTGTGTATTTATACACGGCTCTTTTTTGATGTATATGTTATTATACATTTATATTATCTATCAGAAAAAACAAAATAGATATAAGTGTGTTATTAATGGTGAGTTGTAAAAAAGGTACAACCAGGATTATGTTAGAAGGATATGGAATTATAAAACAATTGAGAAACCCTGCTTATGGGTTGTTGCCAATGCTTATGTTTACGGTGTTGGCCGGCTTTGTGAGCACTTGGATTGCGATATCTGTGGGGATGGGGTTGGCAATTGTGGGGGCTTTTGTGGTGAGAACTCACAGCAGGATGTTGTATGATATTTCGGTAATTACTTTTGCTTTTGCACTGGTGATGAATATATTGTATTCTGCACTGGGTGTGTTTGAGAAGTTTGTGCTGGTGGAGGTTATTTTTGTGGTGGCGTTGATTGCTTCGCGGCTCACGCGTGCCAAAGTTATAGCCAGACTGGCAAGAAATGACCAGCCAATGGTGCGCAATTATTTGTCGGAGTCGTTCAGAGTGGCGTTCCAGGCTCAGTATGCGCTTTTGTTTCATCTTCTTTTGATATTGGTTTACTATGTGTTTTCAACAAAGGAGGTGGCACCTGTAAATCATTTTCCAATAATGGCAATAGCAATTATAGTTTATATTGTTATCATGATTATGGAAGTGTTACGACTAAGGATTTTGGATAGGAAGCTGAGCAATGAGGAGTGGCTGCCTGTGGTGAATGAGGCGGGACAGGTGACGGGGCGTGTGGCTAAGTCGGTGACGATAAGTATGCGAAATAAGTATTTGCATCCTGTAATTCGTGTTGCAATTATCAATAAGGGGCGTTTGTATCTTGTGAGCAGAAAACCTGATTGTGTGATTAACCCCGGCATGCTGGATTATCCTTTTGAGAAATATGTGAAGTATAATCATGATATTCAGGAGGCTGTGCTAAATTTGATTAGTGGTGAGTTGGGCAATAAGGAGATTCCTGTGAACTTCTTGCTTAAATATATTTTTGAGAATGATGATACGCGTCGTTTGATTTTGCTTTATGTGTCTGTGGTGGATGATGATATGGAGTTTGACAGTCTTATGCTGAATGAGGGCAAGTTGTGGACTATCAATCAAATTGAAGATAATATTGGATCGCATATATTTTCGGAGTGTTTTGAGCTTGAGTTTGAATACCTAAAGAATACCGTATTGCTGAGATATACCATAGGGGCAATATCATAAGCTAACTTAATAGGGTGCGAATTATAAGTTAAAATAGCTGATAATCGTTGATTGACAATATATTCTTTGTAATATTGTAATACAAACTTGATTATCTGCAGATAGATGAAGCTGGCGAAGAAACTAATTAAAATTTTTTCGATTGTCGTATTGAGTATAATAGTGCTAAATATTATACTCTTTTTGACTTTTATGATACCGGCAGTGCAGAAGAAGGCGGCGGTTTTTGCAATTGAGAAGTTGCAGCCGAAGCTACAGACTGAGGTGTCAATACAGAAAATAAGGATTAAGTTTTTTAATTCTGTGGAGATTGGCGGGCTGTATGTGGAAGACCAACATAAAGATACATTATTATATTTCGACAGACTGGCTGCTCATGTGAGGGTGGGTGAGTTGTTGCACAATAAGTTGTCGGTGCGCTCGGTGCGTCTCGAGAACTTTACTGCTACATTAAACAGGGATAGTGTGGGTGCTCCGTTTAATTTTCAGTTTATAATTGATGCTTTTGCTTCAACTGATACTGTGAAGAAGCCTCCAAGTGAGAATCCTTTGAAGATTTCTATTAATGATATTAGCCTTGTTAATGGAACGGTGCATTATAACATACATTCGGAGCCGTTTACTCCAGGTGAATTTAATGTTAATCACTTTTATGTTACTGATTTTAATCTGAAAGCTGATGTGCCTTCGCTGGATATGAAGCGTATTAAGGCAAATATCAACGGGCTTAGTCTGATGGAGCATAATATGGGAGTAGAGCTTAAAAAGATTAAGGGTAACTTCAGATCTAAGGATAAAAAATATTGGGTTAACAAATTTAAACTGGACTTTAATAATTCTGTAGTTGAGATTGACAGGGCTGCATATGATATAGACAGCAAGGAGTATAATGCGCATCTGGAGAGTGGTGGCATTGATCCTGCTGATGTGTCTATATTTGCACCTATGCTTTCGCATCTCACCGAGCACTTTTCTTTGGAGGCTGATGTGAAGGGGCAGTTGCCGCAGGTGGAGGTGAAGAAAATGGAGCTTTCATATGGCAGTGATACCAGAATTAAGCTGAAGGGGGAGTTGTCTAGTTTTATGAAGCTAAATGATGCTGATTTTGCGTTGGAGGTGGATGAGATTAGAATGTCTGTGGATGATTTGTATGAGTTTATTAGAATTGGTCCTAAGGACTTTGAGAATATCGCTCAGATTGATGCCTTGAAGGAGATAGATATGTCGCTGAAGGCAAAGGGGAAGATGAGAAAGTTTGATGCTTTGCTTAAAGTTCATACTTCGCCGGGTGACTTATCGTATGATGGCAAGGGCAGTGTGATGGATATGTTTTCAAGAATGTCTTTTGATGGGCGTGTAAAGACTAGCAACTTTCATGTTGCTAAGATTATTGGCGATGGTGTGGGTGTGGATAATCTTTACATGGATACGCATGCAAGTGTGAGGCTATACAGTGACGAACCGCTGTTGGTGACTGCCGATGGCAATATAGGCTCTGTGGTGTATAAGAATTTTACTTATCGTAATCTGGGCGTTGAGGGTAGTTATGAGGATGGTGAGATTTTTGGTCATGTGACGAGCAATACAGAGGATAATGTTTTTGACCTTAATGCTAATCTGAACTTTTCTGATCAGATGAAAATTAATGCGCAGGGGGTGGTGGATAAGTTGTACTTGACGCCGATTATTGATGTGGAGCAGTGGAAAAATCCTTATATTACTACTCGCTTGGATGTGCAGCTTGTGGGGAATGATATTGATGATATTGTGGGTACTGTGGTGATTGACAGTACTTCGCTGTATGATGAGAACTTTGTGTATAACCCGGGTCCTATTTATCTGCAGTCTACTTTGGAGGGTGAGCGGGACAAGAAGATTCAGGTTTATTCTACTATAATTGAGGGTGTGATTGCGGGGGATTATCATCTGGAAACCATTGGAAATGATATGAAGAGTTTGTTGAGGTTGCATTTGCCTACGCTGATAGCTGAGACAAACTGGGAGGGAAAGCATGAGCATCAGAGTTCGTTTAACTTTGACTTTACTTTGAAGAATACTGAGGATGCATCGTATGCGCTTTCGTTGCCATTCATTAATGTGGAGCAGGCTACCATTAAGGGAGAGGTGGATTTGGCGGGTACTAAGTCTGCATCAATAAGTGGGCATATACCTCGTATTATGTTTGGACAGAGTGATGTGCGTGAAAGCAAAATTGATATTTCGGTGGGCTTGCAGTCGGGTCTAAGAGTGAGTGCTGATACTTATCTGGTGCAGGAGAGTGGGCATATTAATGCTAAGCTTAACACTAGTGCCAAAAATGACTCGGTGAGCAATAACTTGTCATTTAGTATGCTTAATAATGTTGCTGATGCTAATGGTGCACTGGATGTGTCGATGGGATTTGAGAAGGATGTGTCTGATAACTTGGTTTCGAATATTTCTTTTAATCCTACTTCTATTAATTTTAATGAGAAGGTGATAAGTGTGCTGCCATCAACCATTGTGTATGAAAAGGATAAGATAACTGTAAATGATTTTGAGCTAAGGCAGGATCAGATGCTTCTTTTGGGGGTTGATGGTGTTGCTTCAAAGAGGCAGGAGGATTTTATCAGATTGTTTTTTAATAATACTGATATAGAAACAATTTTGGCTGCTTTTAAGATTGCTAATCTTAGGGGTTCTATTAATGGTGGAATAATCGTTAATCAGGCTTTGGCTGATCCTTTGATTAGGACTGATAATTTTAGAATTGAAAATATACATACTCAGACAGATACTTTGGGTACATTGATGGTGAACGGCGACTGGGATTTGCTGAAGGATGGTTTGTCGGTGTATGCGGGTTTGAATAACAAGGGTAAGGATTATCTGACGGTAAATGGTTTTGTGCCTGTGGGTGGAGATGGTCCTATGGATATGAATATTAATGTGTCTGATGTGCCTATTTCTTGGGTTCAGCCTTTTGCGGTGTCTGCTTTTAGTAAACTTTCGGGAAGTGTGAATGCTAAGATGAATCTGTCGGGAAAGATGGATGCAATTGAAACTAATGGGTGGCTGGGTGTGAATGATGCAGTGATGACGCTGGCTTTCACTAATGTGACTTATAAGATTTCGGATACAATAAATATTTCTCCACAAAATATTGGTCTTAATAATCTGGTTATTACTGATGATAATGGTAATAAGGCTAGGCTTAATCTTGTGCTTAATCATAGCAATTTTGATGGGATGAATTATAAGGTGGGGCTGAAGCTTGATGATTTCTTATTGCTTAATAATGAGAAGTTTACTGATCAAATGGCTTATGGTACACTTAAGCTTAGTGGTGAGATTAATATCGATGGTTCATCGTCGGGGATATTTGGTAATGCCAATCTTAGGAATGCCAGTCGATCGAAGGTGATGATTGAGTTGCCACAAACTGCACAGGCAACTGAGTATAGTGGTATTATTTATATTAATACGCCGCAGGAGGCGGATACTCTTTCATTTTTGAGGAAGAGGATTGAGGATGGGAGATTGAATACTAGATTGAAATCTGAACTTCCAATAAATATTCAGGCTATTGTTAATCTTACTCCTTCATTGGAGGCGGGGGTTATAATTAATCCTACAAATGGTGATGCTTTTGAAATAAAGGGCTCGGGTAGGATACGTGCCAATTATGATACACGTTCGGAGCCTTCGGTGAGGTTGTATGGCGATTATGTGGCTGAGAGCGGGAAGTTTCATTATAATTTTCAGAATTTGAAGTCGATTGACTTTAATATACATTCGGGTAGTACTGTGACGTTGGTGGGTGATCCTTTGAGTACTCAGTTTAATATTACTGCGTATAATCAGGTGAATGCTAATCTGGCTACTCTTAGCGAGGCTTTTGCAAATGAGGTGGCTACTGCTCGCGTGCCTGTGAATGCTACTCTTGAGATTCAGGGTAATCTAAATCAAATGAACCTGAAGTATGGTATAGAGTTGCCCGATGCTGCAAATGATGTGAGGCAGAGGTTGAATAGTATAATAAGCACGGATGAGCAAAAGAATAAGCAGTTTGCCAGTCTTATACTTACCGGTGGATTTTTCCCGGGTGATGATGGCGGTGATTTTGGTATGAATAATATGCTTGCAACGTCATTGGCGGTGGGGCAGCTATCGCGTGGAATGGATGCTTTGCTGGCGGGTGCGCTAAATGAAAATTGGTCGATAAATACTAATCTGCAAAGTATGGATGGTACGTTTGATAATATGAGGATGGGCGTGGATGTTTCGACAAGGTTGTTTGATGATAAGTTGCGCCTGACTACCAATCTGAGCTATGGAGATAATTCTACTATGGAGACTAATGAGGCTTTCATGGGTGAGTTTGAGCTTGAGTATGACTTGAATTCGTGGTTGATGTTAAGGGCTTATAATAGAGCAAATCAGCAATTTTCAAAGAGGTCGCCAACTACCCAAGGTGCTGGTGTGGTGGTGACAAGAAATGCTTTGAAGTTTAGGGACTTGTTTAAATTTAGTTTTAGAAAAAGAAGTAATGAAAGGGCAGGAGAGGAATAATTCACAGAAGGGTACTCAAACGTTTGGACTTAAATGGTTTGGTAGGGGGGCATCGAACAGGTATGTGGTGTTTCTGTTTGTTGTGCTGTTTTCTCTGTCTTGTAGTGTGACAAAAAAGGTTCCTGCCGGGAGTTATCTTCTTAACAATGTTAAGATTGAGAGTGATGCCAAGGGTATTAGTGAGTCTAGTCTTAAGCCTTTTCTGAGACAAAAACCAAACTCGTCGATGATATTACTTGGGCGTGTGAAGCTTAAGGCGTATAATATTCCCAAGAATGATTCAACCTGGTTGAATAGGCAGTTGCTGAAGAGGGGTGAGGCTCCAGTTTTGTATAGTGACAGGTTGACAGGGATTTCTATGGAGCAGATTAGGCTTCAGCTTGGAAATAAGGGTTATCTGAATGCTGAGGTTGATACGATAGTTGAGAAAAAGGATAAGAGGGTGAATATTACTTACAAGGTTACTGCACATGAGCCATACAGGATTCGTAATTTTACTGATACAATTGCCTCAGTGGACTCTGCTATATATAAGATTTTGGAGAGCAGACGAAGACTTGACATCATTAAGGAGGGTGATGTATTTGACCTGGAGGTGCTTGAGGATGTGAGAGTGAATATTGTGAATTTACTGAGGAATAGTGGTTACTATAATTTTCTGAAGGAGAATATATATTACCTTGCTGATACTACAGTGGGAAATAACAGGGTGGATTTGACGCTTGGGCTTAATAATCCTACTGATACTTCGAGGCATCCGCATTATTATTTTAGAAATATTGTGGTTAATAATGGTGTTGATCAGGCATTGCTGAGGGATAGCACAAAACATTATTTGCTTGACACTGTTGAATATAAAGACATAAGCGTGGTGTCTGAAAGAAAAAAGCTTCTTTTGCCTAAGGCAATATATTATAATACTTTTTTGAGACCGGGGAGGGTTTACTCTGACAGGTTGACTGAGAGGACATATTCATCACTAAACAGGCTGGGGTCTGTGAGTCAGACTAATATTGCGCTTGTGCCTGAGGTGAATAATGATACTAACTTTATTGATGCTAGAATTTCTATTTTCCCGGGTAATCTGCATTTTATGCAGTTCGGGGTTGACGGAACTAACTCTGCGGGTGATTTTGGTATCGCAACTGATGCTACTTATGAGCATAAGAATATATTGAAGGGTGGTGAGTCGCTTCGCTTGAAGGTGAATGCTGCATATGAGTTTGTTGCTTCGTCTGATAGTGCAAACTTTGCTGATAAGGGTTATTATGAATATGGTGCAGAGGCGTTTCTTAATATACCTCAGTTGTTGCTGCCGTGGATGATGAAGAGTTTTAGAGATCAGCCTTCGGCTTCAACAGAGTTTTCGGTGGGGATTAATTTTCAAAAGAGGAGTGAGTATTTAAGACAGTTTTTCAACTTATCGTCTCGTTTTCAGTGGTCGAGACTTAACTGGCAACTTACCAATGTGGTGAATCCGCTTGATATAACTTATGTGCGAATGCCGTGGATGAGTCAGAGATTTAAGGATGCGTATATGAATGATAGTATTAATCCAATTCTTAAGGCTAGTTATGAGGAGCAGTTAATTGCGCGTACTGCTTATACAGCGTCATACACTAATGTGTCATCTTTTGGCAGGACGCAGCCGCGTGTGCCATTCAGGATTAGGGCCGGTGTGGAGGTGGCGGGATATTTGCCAAGGCTTATAGCTTCACTTGGAGGTGCAAAGCAAAATGAGTCGGGGAGATATACTCTTATGGGCTTGCCTTATGCTGAGTATGTGAAGGGTGATCTTGATTTTGCTCCTGCATATAAGATTGATGATGAGAATACATTGGCAGGGCATATTTCTATTGGGGTGGCCTTGCCGTATGGAAACTCGCTGGCTTTGCCTTTTGAGAAAAGATATTACGGGGGTGGGGCGAACAGTGTGAGGGGATGGAGTACTCGATCGCTTGGTCCGGGAACATATAATAATGTGACTGCAGGGTATGACTTTGCGAACAAGACAGGTGATATAAAGCTTGATTTTAGTATTGAGTATAGACACAAGCTGACTAAAATGTTTGAGCTTGCCACTTTTGTTGATGCCGGGAATATATGGACCATAAAGGATTATCAGTCGCAACCTGGAGGTTATTTTCAGTTCTCTACCTTTTATAAGGAACTTGCTGCTGCTTATGGTGCGGGATTCCGCGTTGACTTGGATTTCCTTCTGCTCCGTTTGGACATGGGGATGAAGGCTTACAACCCTGCATTGCATGGAAAGGATCGCTGGTCGATTATAAAACCAAATATTGGTCGCGACTTTGCTTTTCACTTTGCCATTGGATATCCGTTCTAGAATTATTAAATTATCCTTATTATACGTTACTAAACTATATTAATATACCTGAATTGTGGTATTGATAGGTATTTATAAAAACTCTATTTTTGCATTTTTAAAATAATTGTGTTTAATATATAATGTGCAAAGAAATGTTTATGTTAAAAGCTTGATGTCTCGTATGTGGGTGGTATGACCTTGCATATCTTATTCTGGAGAATAATACTTTTTGTTATATATTTTGTCTGTACTCCTTAATTAAACGTGTTAAAAGAACTATAAAGATGGAAGTAATAAGAAAAAATCTTTTTAGACTTCTTTTGATGGTGTGTTTGGCTTTATTGTCAATTACGTTGCATGCCCAGAAGAGAAGTTCTATAAGAGGCACTGTCTATGAGAAAATGCCTAATGGTAAGAATGAGCCATTGTTAGGAGCTTCAATTTTCGTTGAGAAGATTGGATTGGGGACAGCAAGTGGTTTGGATGGTAAGTATTTCCTGAAGGATGTGCCTGATGGAATGGTTACTGTGAAGGTGCAATTTGTAGGGAAAGTGACGGGAGAGGTGTTGGTTCAGCTAAAGACTGACACAATTATTGATTTCGTTCTTAAGGATGATGACTTTAGACTGAATGAGGTGATCGTTACGGCAAAGAGCAATAACACGGGGCAGTCAACAGCTTCTACAATTTCTGATAAGGCTATCGAGCATCTTCAATCTGTAAGTTTGGATAATGTGCTGGCTTTATTGCCTGGTGGAATAACTAACAATCCCAGACTGAATACTGCTTCTCAATTGAATATACGAAGTGTTTCGAGTGATTTGGGTACCTTGGATATGAATGCATTGGGGTCTGCAATAATTCAGGATGGGAGTCCTATATCTAATAATGTTAACTTACAAACAATGAATCCTAGTGTTATAGGTGCAACTGCGGCCTTGGGCGGTACTACATCTCCATCCGGTGGATTTGATACTCGCGGTATTTCACTTGAAAATATTGAGTCTGTTGAAGTAATCAGGGGTGTGCCTTCGGTGGAATATGGTGACTTGACATCGGGTGCTGTTCTTATTAATTCGAAGGCGGGTAGAACGCCGTTGAAGGTGAAGGCAAGGGCTAACCCAAATGTTTATCAGTTTTTTGCTCAAAAGGGGCAGAACCTTGGAGAAAAACTGGGTGCAATAAATGTTAGTGCAGACTATGCTTACAATACTTCTGATCCTGTTCAGACTTACAGACATTATGAACGTTTTACGGCAAAGGCTTTTTACTCTAATTCTTTTTTGAATAATAAATGGAAGAGTAATACTATTCTTGACTTTATGCATGAGAAGGATGAGAGAGATTTTAATCCTGACGATTTGATAACAGAAACTGTTTCGGAGGGGAAGGATATAAGGGTTTCACTGAATACAAACGGTACTTTATTTATTAATAAGGGGTGGCTAAAGAATATTAAATATACTGTGTCAGGTAGTGTTACTGACAGGAATAGTCACTATGAGAGTTTATATACTTCTGCTAATGCTCCTTATTCTATGACAAGTGTGGATGGTGCAGTTATTGCTAATAAGCCTGGCTTGAAGATAATGGACGAAAATGGGAATGAGATTACAAACTATACGGGGGTTAACAGTTCTGATTATGCTGTGTTTCTGCCTTCATCATATAAGGGGAAGTATGATATTAACGGGAAAGAGGTTAACATATTTACTAAGTTGACGTCTACTTTCTTTAAAAGGTGGGACAGGATTGATAACAGAATTTTGCTTGGTGGTGAATTTAGATCGGAGGGTAATATAGGTGATGGTAAGACTTTTGATAAGACTGCGCCTCCTTATCGAAACTTATCTGCACTGAATGCAAGCTTTAGACCAAGACCTTATGATGATATACCTTTTATTCAGCATGGTTCACTTTATGTGGAGGATAACTTTACAGGTCATTTAACTCCTAAAAATCAGTTGCGTATTCAGATGGGGTTGAGATATGATATGATGAAGGATTTGGGTAGTGTGCTTTCGCCACGTATTAATGGTTCTTTTGAATTATTGCCTGAAAAATTGTTTGTCAGGGGTGCAATGGGGATAACTGCCAAGATGCCAACTTTGATATATTTATACCCGGAAAAGGCATATTTTGAGTATATAAATATTAATGAGTACACAAATGAGAGTATACCGGAGGGCGAACGTATCTTTATGACTACCAATCGAACTTTTGATGTGGAAAACAAAGATTTGAAGATTGCTACTAATAAGAAGATGGAGGTTGGTATTGATCTGCTTTTGCCTAAGGCTCAGCTTTATCTTACTCTGTTTAAAGAGAACTTGAAAGATGGTTATTCGATGAGTCCTGTTTTTAAGCCTGTAATATATAATCAGTATAAACGTGTTGGGGACGGAAGCCAGCCGATTTTTGAGATTTCTTCAAGCGATCCGGTTTTGGCTGAATATTATGCTCCGTCTAATGATTTGGTGGCAAATAATAGGGGGATAGAGTTTGACTTGAATCTTAATAGAATTGATGCTATCAGAACATCATTTGCTCTAACCGGGGCATTTATGGAAAGTGAAAACTATAGCAATAATTTTACCTTTTTTGATAGAAGTGGCACAAGCGCGTCATCTCGTACTCATGTTGGCCTATACGGTCCTGCAATGTCGAAGCGTCAGGCACAACGTTTTACAACAGCTTTGAGGGCTACTCATAATATTCCTGAGATAGGTTTTGTTATTACTCTTACGGCAGAGACTATCTGGAAACAGGTTGACAAATATGAATTTGGTAATGATACAATTCCTGCTTATTATATTTCAAAGTATGATGGACTTCAGTATGAATTTGATCCTGCGCAGAAAGATGAGCCTGAATTTAAATCAATTATCAGAAACAGAGAGGATTCGAAGTATATAAAAGAGTCTTATCCGCCGCTTATGAACTTCAACATTAATTTCACAAAAGAGATAGGTGATTTTATGCGTGTGTCGTTCTTTGCCAATAATATGTTTAGAAGCTATCCTGTTGTGGAGCTGAAACGTAATCCCGGGACTTTTGTCAAAATGAATAAGAATTTCTTCTTTGGATTGGAGGTAAACCTTTTAATAAATTAAGAAAATGAACCATTACAGAATAAGATATGTGCATTTTGCAATCATAATACTTGCTTTTTCTTTTTATGCTTGCTCATCTTTTTCGGATGCACTTGATACTAAAAATATAGCTCCAATAAGCATTGTTGTTAATACATTAATGGATCTTCCTGATATGGGAGATGTTGAGGGTTTGAAGATTGTATTGACAAATCATGTTGAGGGTGTGAAAATTGAGAAGGAGATGTCGTCAGCATCGATATCGGTTGATGGGCTGATACCGGGAAAGTATAGTATTGTTGTCTCGGGTCGGTCACAAGATAATGATGGTGACTGGTATTATCTTAATGGCAGTTTAATAAACAAGGCTATTTTGAATAATAATGAGACTATAGAGATACCTGTTTCGGGAATGCAGATAAGTCCTTTGGTATTTAAAGAGATTTTTTATTCGGGAACACAAAAGAATTATTTCAGAAATCAGTTTTATGAGATTTACAATAACTCTGATAAAGTGATGTATCTGGACGGTATTCATTTTTGTATTCTGCATCCGGGAAAGGCAACAACAAAGTTGCCAATATGGCCTGAGGAGGATGGGAATAAATATATTTATACGGATAGGCTGTGGAAGTTTCCCGGTGGGGGAACTGAATATCCTTTGCAGCCTGGTGAGAGCTGTGTTATTTCACAATTTGCAGCTAATCATCAGCTTGAGATATATAATCCAGACTCGCCTGTGAATGCAAGTAGTTCGGAGTTTGAGTTTAATATGAATAATGCTAATTTCCCTGATCAGCCTGCATACGATATGGTGCATGTGTTTAATGATGGTGTATCAAATATGGGAACTGTACCACAGTATCTGACATCTGTTTTTGGTGCTGCATACGTAATCTTTAGAGTTACTGAGGGTGAGACATATGATCCTGTGAATGATAAGTCTCTTCAGACAAGAGATTTGGGAACAACATCGGCTAAATTGTATGCTAAAATTCCAATTAAATATGTGCTTGATGGGGTGGAGGCTGTTGATAATGAGACAATGGCTGATGCAAAAAGAATGCCGGGGGTGTTGGATGCAGGATTTACAACTGTGGGTGCTACTTATAATTCGTTGGGTGTGGCTCGTAAAAAGATTGCTGAAAACCCTGATGGAACTCCTATATTGCAGGATACAAATAATAGTACAGATGATTTTGACAACTACCTGGTGCCTGAGCTAAGACGCTATGGGGCAAAAATGCCAAGTTGGAACCATACTTTGCGATAGTATTTTTGTGGAAAAAACTTAGAAACTGAATTGAAATGAAAAAAATAAAGTATAAACAGCTAACTTTGTTATTATTTGCCTCGCTGGTATTTGTTGCAACTGCTCAGGAGAATCGCTCACCTGCTTCTATGGAGAAGATGAAGTTGGATTGGATGTGGAGCAAGACATCAAATGCTGCTGGTATAAAGCTTGATAGTGTATATAAGTATTCTGTACTGAACGCGGGATATGATATTGAAAGTGGCGATTTTCATCGTGTAATGAACGGTGAGAAAAGTAAACGATTGGCGTTTTCTACAGAAGGGGGAGTTGATGTTAACAAGTTCTACTTTTGGGGTAAATTTAATTACTCTCGAGATGCTATAAAGGATGCAATGTATAATGCATCTATTATTGATCCATATAGAGGAATGCCTTATGCCGTGGCTGATACAAATTCCAGTGATTGGAATAATCAGCATTATGAACTAGAGTTTAAGATTAGTTTGCCAAAACTGAATGATCGTTTGTCAATTGGTTTGGATGGTCAGTATCATGCTTCTTTGGGCGCAAAGCAGCGTGATATCAGAACCGAAAACTATTATATGTTGTTGGCATTGCGTCCGGGAGTGGTGTACTCTTTTAATAAGAATAATCACTTGGGTGTGAACCTAGAGTATTACTCTATAAAAGAGGAATCTAAGATGGGTAATGTTAATGTGTATGTTGATCAGCCTTTTTATCAATTATATGGTTTGGGCAATGCTACAATAGGTATAGGTGGTGGAAGAACTACAAATTATATTGGAAATAACCTGGGTGGAGGAGTTCAGTATAACTATTCGGGTGTTGTTAATCTTTTGTTGTCTGGAAATTATTCTGTGAAGGTTGAAGATGCTAAAATATCTTTTACAAATCCCAGAAAGGATGGAAGTGTTGTTGATAGGGTATGGAACAATAAATTGTTGTTGAATACAAAGGGAAGAGATTATACTCACTATTTTGAGATGGAATATACTCAAAGAGGTATAAAAGGGATTGAATATATAACAGAATATGATGACTCTGAATCTTATCAGGGATATGTAACTTTGGATAAGAATATTCGTTCTACATATAATACTAAGGAGGCAAGCGTAGGATACAAATGGACTAAAAATAAAAATAGGGAGTATGTATGGCTTTTAGGAGCTGGAGTGTCGTATTTGGAATTTGGTGATAAGTATATTCTTCCTTTTAGTTCTGATAATGGTAAGAATGCTCAGTTTGAATTGCTTGGCAGATATAATTTGATTTTTAAAGGCAATTTGAACAGACGACTTTTGTTTGATGCAAATTTTATGATTAGTAACAATTTAAGTGGTTCATATAGCTATGGTGGTGCTTTTAAAGAGTATCCGGTAAATGACAAGTTGGTGGGTAGAGATAATGATTTTAATAACTCAGAGTTTTGGCGAGCAGGAATGAATGTAACTTATTCGCAAAAGGTAAATTCAATAAATAATATTCATCTGTATGTTAAAGGGGGAGTTTTGTATGCAAAAGCTAACAGCTTTGGGTTTAATAATCGGAAAGATTTAGTTATTAACATAGGGTGTAACTTCTAGAATGTCAGATAATTTGATTATAATTTAGATATAAACAATAGATAAAATGAAACATAGGATATTATTAGTGATTTGTATTGTCACATCTGTACTTTTTAATTTGAGGATAGAAGCGCAAACTATTATTGAGCCAACTGTTAAGACTCCTACTTCTTTTGCTATAGTGATTGATAGTCAGAGCTATAATGTTGCTAAGAGTGAAGTGGATGCGTATCGTAAGGTGATAGAGGATGATAACTTGGGGACGTATATTATAATAGATGACTGGAAGAGTCCTGAAGATATTAAGACTATTCTTATTAGATTGTATAAAAATAAAAAGCAACCATTAGAGGGTACTGTGTTTGTGGGAGATATACCTATTCCTATGTTGAGGGATGCTCAGCATCTGAGTTCAGCTTTTAAAATGGATCAGGAGAGATATCATTGGAATAGATCTAGTATTCCTTCGGATAGATTTTATGATGATTTTGATTTGAAGTTTGACTTCTTGAAGCAGGATGAGGATTCTACAAAATATTTTTATTATTCGTTGAGAGCTGATGGTGCACAACAGCTAAACTCCGATATTTACTCTGCTCGAATTATGCCTTATAATAATGAGAAAGGTGATAAGCATACTCACCTAAAGAGGTATTTGGAAAAAGTGGTGAAGGAGCGTACAACTAATAAAGATAATGTTCTTAACCATATATCTATGGGTAGGGGACATGGTTATAACTCGGAGTCAAAGGTGGCTTGGTCTGGCGAGCAGATTGCTCTGAAAGAACAATTTCCACTTGCTTTTTCAACAAAAGGGAGAATTAAGTTTATGGATTTTGCTTCTCGTTGGCCAATTAAAGAGTATTTTATGGAAGAGGTGCAACGCCCTGATTTGGATGTAATGTTGTTTCATCATCATGGTGGCAAGGATATGCAGTATCTTAATGGATATAAGGAGGGAAGTGATCATAATACTTCAATTGAAAATATAAAGATTTATGCTCGTTCTAAAATAAGATCGGCTGCTAGAACAAAGACAAAGGAAGAGGCTATGCAGCAATATGTTGATTATCTGAATATTCCTGTTTCATGGGTTGAAAATACCTTTGACTCTACTCAGATTGCGTTGGATTCAATAATGAATTTAACTCTTGATATTAATGTGGGAGATATTCGCAGTATGAGTCCTAATGCGCGATTTGTAATGTTTGATGCTTGCTATAATGGCTCTTTCTATCATAATGAAAATGTTGCGGGTGAGTATATTTTTAATGATGGCAAGACAATTGTTGCTCAGGGAAATACTGTTAATACAATTCAGGATAAGTGGCCTGATGAGTTTTTGGGTTTGTTGGCTGCCGGTTTAAGAGTTGGTGCGTGGGACCAGCATGTTCATTATTTGGAAACGCATATAATAGGGGATCCTACATTTAGATTTGCCAATAGTAGCAATATAGGTTTTGATATTAATATTGAGATTCATACTAAGAAGAATGATAATAAGTTTTGGCTTAAACAGCTTGAGCATGAAAATGTTGATTTGCAGGCTTTGGCTTTGAGAAAGTTATATGATAATAAGTATCAAGATATTTCTAACTTGCTGAAAAAGGAATACACTGAGTCTAATAGTATGATAGTGCGTGCAGAGGCTTTCTTTTTGTTGAGCAAACTAGATGATAAGAACTTTAGAGATGTTCTTATGATGGCTGCAACAGATAGTTATGAACTTATACGTAGATTTGCTGTAGAGTTTATAGCAAAAAATGGTGCAGATGAGCTTGTACCTGCATTTTTGGCTAACTTGTTTTGGGATACTACTTCTGAAAGAGTACTTTATCGTCAGCAGACTTATTTGCAGCTTCTGAATTTAGAACAAGTGAAGGACGAACTTGCTGTAACCGGTGAATATAAAAATGAAGAAAAGGTTAAGGTGCTTTTAGAATCTATTGAAAAGATATCTGTTTCAAATAAAAAAATAATTGACGTTATAATGTCTCAAGACACTTTGGTGAAAGTAAAGGATAAGATATTTGATATAAGAAGGTTCAGAAACCATCCTGACACTAAAGCTATTGATTCTCTTTTGGCTGTTGCTTTAAATTCTTCACTGGATGATAATATGAGACTAATAACTATAGAGGCTTTGGGATGGTATAATTATTCTTATCGCAGAGATGAGATAGTAACAGGATTAAAAGCTGCTCTTGATGATCCTAACTCATTGATTGCAAATGAGGCACTTAAGACTATTAATAGGTTGAAGTAATATGTTGCCTATGGCTTACGCCCCATTTCTCTAAAGATTCTAAGACCCCATTGAGCGTTTCGCAATATGGGGTCAATCCATATTCTACTGTTACAGGTTTGGAGTCGCTTACTATCCTTTCTACCAAGCCATTCATTTGTAACTCTGTGAGTTCTTTTGACAAGATTCTAGGAGTTATGCCTGCCTCTTTGCTTAGCTGATTGAAACGAAGTGGTCCTTCACGCAGAATTGAAATTAAAATTAGTTTCCACTTTCCTCCTACCACATCCAGTGTGTCTCTGATAGCCATTTCGGCTTTTCTGCACTTTTCTGTTTTATACATGCTATTCTTTTTGTAACTGCTATTCTTTTAATATTGCGATGCAAATATAATACTTTTTGACGATATTTGCATATGAATATGTTTTCATGCATGTAGATTTAATAATTCACGGCTAATATTATTAATATGTCTTATAAACCAGTATTAGACCCTAAAGATATTCCATTTCGTTTTGCAGAGGCTTGGAATGTGTATAATCCAGATGGAATTGCTGATCTTTTTACAGAGGATGCTGACTTTGTGAATGTAACCGGCAAGTGGTGGGATAATAAAACAGATATATGGAAAGCTCATGACTTTGGTTTGAGAGTAATATTTCAGAACTCGAAGATAGAGATACTGAAAGTTAAGGTAAAGAACATTTCGGATGATGTGGCTGTTATTCATTGTCGACTGAGGGTGTTGGGTCAAACAAAAAACAATATGGAAAGTGAAACCGGCATTCGTGAAACAATGTTTCTTTTTGTGGCAAAGAGGCAGCATAATAATGAATGGTTATGTGTATCGGCTCAAAATACAGATATAGTATTTGGCATGCAAACCAATATCAGAGATGAAAGTGGTCAACTGAAATCTGTTTCATATAAAGAGATAAAAGAAAGAATTACAAAAGATTTGAACGAGGAGGAATAGTATGATGAAAAGGAGTATGATGGATAGGTTTCGTTTAAATCCGTCAAAAGGATTGGAGTTTGGAGTTTATACTTTGGGTGATCATATGCCTAACCCTTTAACCAAACAAAGAATTTCTGCACATCAGAGAATTAAAGAGATTATAGAACTTGCAAAATTGGCAGAGCAAGCCGGAATAGATTTTTTTAGTGTGGGTGAAAGTCATCAGGAATATTTCACTACTCAGGCTCATAGTGTGGTGTTGTCTGCAATAGCACAAGCAACAAGTACTATCAAACTTGGTAGTTCCTCAACAATTATAAGCACACTTGATCCGGTAAGGGTGTTTGAAGATTTTGCTACATTAGATTTGATTTCTGATGGAAGAATAGAACTTGTGGCAGGACGTGCATCACGTGTGGGAAACTTTGAGCTTTTGGGATATAATCTAAATAAATATGAAGAGATATTTGAGGAAAAGCTTGAGTTGCTTCGTCTGATAAATGACAATGAGATAGTAACATGGCATGGTGAGTTTCGTGAATCACTAAGAGATGCTGTGATCTTGCCGCGACCAAAGAATGGACATCTGCCTATTTGGCGAGCTGTTGGTGGTCCACCGGCGAGTGCAGTTAAAGCAGGATATACTGGTATTCCAATGATGCTGGCAATACTGGGCGGACCAGTTGATTATTTCAAAAATACAATAGATGTATATAGAGAGTCGTTGGAATTTGCAAACTTCAATTCAAAAGATTTCCCTGTCACTACTGCGGGTTTATTTTATGTTGCTGATACAATGGAGCAGGCACAAAAAGAGCTTTATCCATTTTTAAGCGCAGGAATGAAACTGAGTAACGGCAAAGAATATCCAAAATGGCAGTTTGCCCGCGGTGCTGAACGTGCTGATGTGCTGAATGTTGGGTCACCTGAGGCTGTAGTTGATAAGATATTGTACCAGCACGAGATGTTCAACAATCAACGTTATATAGGACAGATGGATTTTGGAGGGATACCCTTCAACAAGTTAATGAAGAATATAGAATTAATAGGAGAAAAGGTGTTGCCTGAGATTAAAAAGTACACTACAATAATAAAGGAAACAGATAAGAAATGAAAATAGTAGGATTGGTTGGAACGCAAGTTGGTTGGAGTACCAAAACAGCAATGAACAATATCAAATCGATATTGGAGAGAAAGTATGAGGGAGAACAGGTCGATATTATAGACTTGGCTGATTATGAGGTTGTGTTTAGTGATGGTCGTCATTATTTGGACTATACGGGTGACACAAAAAAGGTGGTTCGCACTCTGATGGATGCTGATGTGATTATCATCACGACTCCGGTATTTCAGGCTTCAATTCCAGGTACATTGAAAAATATTTTCGATTTGTTGCCAATGGACGCTTTTGAGAATAAGACTGTTGGAATTATGGTTATAGCAGGTTCGTCAAAACACTATTTGGTGGCCGAACAACAATTGAAGCCAATACTTAGCTTTATGAAGGCTCAGCTTGTACAAACTTATGTGTTCGCAGAGCAAAAAGATATTGTTAAAGGTGAGATTATGAATCAAGATGTGCTTTTAAGAATAGATGGATTGGTAGATCAGATTATGCAAACAAATGCAGCTTTCAAACAGATAAAAGAGCTACAAGAACAGATGTACGATTTTTAATGTAATAAAAAGGGAATGGTGTCATACTTAGGTGATTCCATTCCCTTCTATATACAATTTGACCAATTTGATTAGTTAAATAGAAAAGCCTAATTTTTCAAGAATTGGTTTTATTTCTGCATTAGCATTCATAACTCGATATGCATGATACTCTCTTCTTAATGGGTAGTTGGATCTAAACCATGTGAACTTGTCAGGCTCTGCTTTTAGATTGTCAGATTCAGTGATAGGTGAGTAGGTATGCCAAACAGTATGAGCAAGCTGTTGATCTTTGTCAACATTATAAAGATTGATTATTGATTCTTCAGGCATTGGGATTGACATTAGTTTGATAGAATTAATACCCATATTGAAATATGAATTTATATTTTCCAGTGACATTTTGGTAGCTGTCCACTTCCCATCAGCTGAGTAACCTGCAATATGCGGGGTCCCTATCTCCACTAATTCTAATAATTCTCTGTCGATGGTAGGCTCTTTTTCCCAGCAATCTATTACAGCACCTGCAACATTATTTTCTTTTATTGCTTTTTTTATTGCTTCTGTAGATACAACACTTCCACGACTTGAATTTATTATATATGGTCTTCGTGTGAGTGTTTCGAAGAACGACTCATCTGCTAAGTGATATGTTTTGTTGTCGCCTGTCTTAGTAAGTGGTGTATGGAATGTGATAATATCTGCTTCCTTTTTGATTGTGTTTAAATCAACAAATTGTGTGTTACCTTCTTTTTCAGCTCTTGGAGGGTCATTTAAGAGTACTCTCATCCCCAGTTTTGTGCAGGCTGCTGCTACCTTGCTCCCAACATTTCCAACTCCAACGATTCCGATTGTCTTGTCTTCAATGTTGAAGTTATATTTATGAGCAAGATATAGTATTGTTGATGTTACATATTGTTCAACTGATGAGGCATTGCATCCCGGTGCTGTGCGCCAGGCTACATTATGAGAGTCACAATATTCAGTGTCTATATGGTCGTAGCCAATAGTTGCGCTACATATAAGTTTTACATTTGTTCCCAAAAGGATTTCCTCGCCAAAGTGTGTGACAGTTCGAACAATAAGAACATCTTTGTCGATTATGGCCTCTTTTGTGAATTGATTTCCAGGTAGAAATTCAACGTCTCCAAATTGCTCGGCTACCTCTTTTAGGAAGGGAATGTGTGCATCTGCTAAAATTTTCATTTTCTTGTTACTCTTTTGAGTTGAAAGTTATTGTTGATTAATTATTCTTACTACTTCTGCTATTTCCATTGGTGAGTCAACAATATAGTCGGGTTTGGTTTTTATAATTCGTTCTCGATTATTGAATCCATAGGTGACGGCTATACATTTGATTCCTACTTTTTTACATGCTGTTATGTCTCTGTCTTCATCACCAATATATATAATCTCTGAGATTCCAATTTGGTGCCTTTTACACATCTTTTTCATTACTTTATCTTTTCCGAAGAGAGAGCTTTGGGAGTATATAAATTCAAACTTGTTTGTAATATTATATCTGTCAAGTGTTTGTCGTATGTTGTCTTCTGAATTGCTCGATAAAATCCCAACTTTATATTGAGGGGTAATTGTCTCTATTAGTTCAACTATTTGTGGGTATAGGTTAACGTCATTTCTCTTTTTAAGCTTCGATGAAAAACGTGCTATTACTTTTGGTAGTTCCCATGCTTTTATATCATATCTTTTAATAACTCCTTTTATTCCTTCTAATCTCATCATTTCAAAATCTTCATCTGAAATTATACCCACTTCATCTTTTGCTATATCTCTGATTGCTTCCAGAGTATTTGCTAGCGTACCGTCAAAGTCGAAAACTATATATTTAATTTCGTTTGTTTTAGGAGTGTCTTGTTTCATTTGTCTTGTTTGATCTTTGTATTTAGTAAAATGTTGCAAGATAGCAAGAATTTAAATATTCAATGCTTTTTTTGCCCATATGGTTTGTGTGACTCCACGAACTATCAGGTATAATATAAATGAAAGCCAAAGGCCATTATTACCCATATAAGGTGTAGATATATAGTAGCATATGAAAAAAGTAAATGAAGAGAATACCATTGCGTTGCGCATTTCTTTTGATGCTGTGGCGCCTATGAATACTCCATCCCAAAGGAATGCGGCAAATCCTGTAATGGGAATGAGAACAGTCCAGGTTATAAAAGATTTAGTGACCTCTATCACTTCTTTGTCATTAGTTAGTATGTTGAGAATTTGGCTTGGAAAGAATATATATATGATTGCTGAGAATGCACTTATTACGAATCCCCAAAAGAATAGTCTCTTTAGCATGTTTCTGAGCAGTAGTGGGTTTTGAGCCCCGGTAAACCTTCCTGTAAGTGCCTCACCTGCGTATGCAAGTCCATCCATAAAATAGGAAAATAACATGAAGAATTGCATTAGCAGAGCATTAGCTGCTAGAATCATGTCGCCCATTTGTGATGATACAAATGTGAAAAATGTTGTGACTAGTGTTAGGAGAAAAGTTCGCACAAAAACGTCTCCATTTACCTTGAAGAATTTACGAATAGCATTTCGTTCAAAGATGCTACTTTTTACCGTATACTTACTTAGCCTACCATAAAGTTTTTGCCACATTACAACAGAAATGATAAATGTGATTATTTGTGATAGCATTGTTCCTAAGGCTATTCCCTCAATTTTCATATTAAATCCATAAACAAAAGAGAAGCTTAAGATAATGTTTAGGATATTGTTAATAATAGCAATTATCATTGGTGTGTGTGCATTCTGCATTCCTATAAAGAAACCACTAAGTGCATATGTTCCTAATACTGCTGGTGCAGCCCACACCGCAATTTTAAAATAGGTTTCAACATAGCTTATGCTTTCTGCTCCTGACTTAATTAGACTGAGAGCAAGTTTGCCTATTGGATATTGCAATACCACAATGAGTAGTCCAATGCCAATTCCAACACCAAGTGAACGAATCAATATATTCATGGCTTCGCCAAAGTTGCGTGCACCATATGCTTGTGATACAAATCCACTTGTACTCATTCTAATGAATCCAAAATTCCAGTATATCATATTGAAAATAGTAGCTCCAAGTGCTATTGCTCCTATGTAAACGGCTGAGCCTAAGTGTCCCGCAATAGCTATATCAATCATCCCCAGTAGGGGAACAGTAATATTTGTTATTATATTTGGAATCGCTAAGCGAAATATTCTTTTGTCCATGACTGCAAAAATACAAAAATAATGTCAATCTTGATAGTCAATTTTTGTCATTTGGACTATTGTTATTGTCGTTTTAATGTAATAAAGTTTAGTCAATATGTATTAGTTTTTATCTTTGTTATTATTATTGGATATTTGGTTTCAAATGTCTTTTAAAACAGTATAAGTATTTATGCCTTTAGAACTTAAAACACTTGTGTTTATTATTATCTTTGATTATCACAATATGAATTATTTTGTATCTTTGCGAAGATGAAAAAATCATAGATTAAGAAAAGATTAATCAATATCAAGAAAGAAATAATAAAGTATTAATATAGACATATGGATAAAATTCAGGAACTGACCTCTAAGCTGTTTAACGAAGGGGTCGAAAAAGGGAAAGCAGAAGCTGATCAGATTATTGCCGATGCTAAAGCTGAAAGTGCCAAGCTATTGGAAAATGCTAAGAAAGAGGCTGAACAGATTGTTTCGGCTGCTCAAAAAGAGGCGACAGAGGTTAAGTCTAATACCGAGTCGGAGTTAAAGTTGTTTGCTTCTCAAGCATCTGAGGCGCTACGTAGTGAGATTACAAACTTAGTAACAGGTGAGCTTGCAACATCGAATGTGAAAGCTGCTGCTGCTGATAAGGATTTTATGCAAAAACTAATAGTTGATTTGGTGACTAATTGGGCAAAGAATGAGACCTTGACTATTGGTGTTGATAACTCTAAGGCTTTGACTGATTATATTACTGCTAATGCAAAAAGTTTGCTGGACAAAGGACTTAAAATTGAAACTGTAAATAATTTGAAGTCTGGTTTTGTGTTGTCTCCTCAAGATGGATCTTATAGGGTGAAGTTTGCAGAAGAAGAATTTATAGAGTACTTCCGCGAGTTTCTAAGACCTCAGATTCAGAAATTATTATTCTGACATCATAATAGTAAACTACAGAAATGTATATTTTAACCGTTGAATTAAACTATGCTCTTTAAGAATCAATATTATTATTTTATAGCTGGGCTTCCCGATTTTACTTTCGATAGCATGAAACTTCCGTTTACGGTAGATGAGTTTAGGGTTATGCTGGATGATGAGTTGAAAGATAGAGATAAGCAGCTGCTAAATAAATACTTCCTAAAGTATGATAACGATAACCTTATTAGCTTATTGGCTGATAAGGATGCTGAACTAAA
This sequence comes from uncultured Proteiniphilum sp., assembly GCA_964535975.1. Taxonomy (GTDB): domain Bacteria; phylum Bacteroidota; class Bacteroidia; order Bacteroidales; family Dysgonomonadaceae; genus Petrimonas. The sequence continues at coordinate 24,454 of CAZHWC010000005.1, forward strand.
CAATATGGGCTCTGTGTTGAGAGAAGATGTTCTTGATACAATAGAAAGAGTAAAGGAGGACTTGTCGGTTAACAATAAAAAGGTGCCACCATACTATGAAAAGTTTATTCGCGAGTGGTTAGATTACGAGGTTCGTGAAGAAACCCGTTTGTGGGACGACTTGATTGCTTCACTGTACATGGATTATGGAATTGAAGTAAAAAACTCTCTCCTTTCAAGATGGTTTGAGATGAATCTTAATATTAACAACCTTTTGTCTGCAATATATGCCAAAAAGTATAATTTGGAAGTGACTAAGGTGGTGATAGGCAATAATGATATTGCAAAGATTATACGAGAGAACTCTAATATGCGTGATTTTGGATTGAGTCAAGAGTTTGAATACTATGATGCAATCTTGCGTTTGTCAGAAGATAATGACATATATGAAAGAGAACGCAAGCTTGATAAGTTTCGGTGGGAGTGGCTAGAAGAGAACACGGTTTACGATTATTTCAATATAGAGTATATTTTTGCGTATTTATGCAAATTGCAAATTTTGGAACGTTGGGTTAGTTTGAATGCCGAAGAAGGTGAGCGTGTGTTCAGAGAATTAATTTCAGGTTTAAAAGAAGGTATAAAGATGCCTGAAGAAGATTAATAAAATATCTGCAAAAAGAACTTCTTGTTGATTATAGATAATGAGTTGTGAATTAGAAAATCAATAAACAATATATGCTAACAAAAGGAATAGTAAAAGGTGTCATTTCCAATCTGGTAATCGTCGAAGTGGATGGTCCGGTTGCGCAGAATGAGATTGCTTATATCAATCTTGATGGTACTGATATGATGTCGGAGGTAATCAAGGTTGTAGGAAAAAATGTTTATGTACAGGTTTTTGAAAGTACGCGTGGACTACGGGTAGGCTCGGAAGTGGAATTTAGAGGGCATATGCTTGAGGTAACCCTCGGCCCTGGCCTGTTGGAGCGTAATCTTGATGGTTTGCAAAATGACTTAGATAAACTTGATGGTGTGTTTTTGCAAAGAGGACAATATTCTTTTCCACTTAATGAGGAAAAGCTTTGGGATTTTAAGCCAATTGCTAAAGTTGGAGATATTGTTTCGGGAGGTTCTTGGCTTGGAGAAGTAGATGAAAACTTTCAGCCCCATAAAATTATGCTCCCCTTTGTGATGAACGGTCAATATAAGATTAAGAGTATTGCAGGACAAGGTCAATATAATATTTATCATACTATTGCAGTTGTTGAGGATAGCAATGGTACTGAGCATAATATTAATATGGTGCAGAAATGGCCTGTAAAAGTTCCTGTTAAGCTATATAAAGAAAAACCACGTCCTTATAAATTGTTGGAAACGGGTGTGCGTACTATAGATACTTTAAATCCAATAGTTGAGGGAGGAACTGGTTTTATTCCGGGTGCGTTTGGTACTGGTAAAACTGTGTTACAACATGCAATATCTAAGCAAGCTGAAGCGGATATTGTAATTATAGCAGCATGTGGTGAACGTGCCAATGAAGTGGTTGAGATTTTTACTGAGTTTCCTGAACTTGAAGATCCACATACAGGACGTAAATTGATGGAGCGTACTATTATTGTAGCGAATACTTCTAATATGCCTGTCGCTGCTCGTGAAGCATCAGTATATACAGCAATGACTATTGGAGAATATTACAGATCAATGGGACTTAAAGTGTTGTTGATGGCTGACTCTACATCTCGTTGGGCGCAAGCACTACGAGAAATGAGTAACCGCTTAGAGGAATTGCCAGGACCTGACGCTTTCCCTATGGACTTGTCTGCAATTATATCAAACTTTTATGGACGTGCAGGCCACGTTGTGCTAAATAATGATAAAGAGGGTTCTATCACGTTTATCGGAACTGTGTCTCCAGCAGGCGGTAACTTGAAAGAGCCAGTTACTGAGAATACAAAGAAGGTGGCTCGTTGTTACTATGCATTGGAGCAGGATCGAGCTGATAGAAAGCGTTATCCTGCAATTAACCCTATCGAATCTTATTCAAAATATATTGAGTATCCTGAATTTGAGGAGTTTATTGCAAAAGAAATATCTGAGGATTGGACAACTAAGGTTGCAGATATTAAGAACCGCTTGTTACGTGGAAAGGAGATTGCAGAACAGATTAATATTCTTGGTGATGATGGTGTTCCAGTAGAATATCATATCACTTTCTGGAAATCGGAATTAATTGACTTCGTTATTCTTCAGCAAGACGCTTTTGATGATATAGATGCTGTAACCCCCATCGATCGTCAGAAATATATTCTAGATCTTGTGGTTAATATTTGTAACACAGAGTTTGAATTTGATAACTTCAATAAGGTTGCAGATTATTTTAAAAAGGTGATTGACGTTTGTCGTCAGATGAACTATGCTGAATTTAAATCAGAACGATTTAATAAATATCGTACACAACTTGATGAGTTGCTACAAATAGAAGCTAACAGCTAACTTTTAAATTACTATTATGGCTAAAGCATTTCAAAAAATATATACACAGATTACTCAGATTACAAAAGCTACCTGCTCTGTAAAAGCTACAGATGTTGGATATGAGGAATTGGCCACTGTTGATGGTCGTTTGGCTCAGGTGGTTAAAATTATTAATGATGAGGTTACGCTTCAGATTTTTGAGGGAACAGAGGGTATTCCAACAAACGCGGAGGTGGTATTTCAAGGAAAAGCTCCATCTCTTAAGGTAGGAACGCAACTTTCAGGACGCTTCTTTAATGCATATGGTAATCCAATTGATGGTGGACCTGTTCCGGAAGGTGAAGAACGACAAATTGGTGGTCCATCTGTTAATCCTGTAAGAAGAAAACAACCATCTCAGTTAATAGCCACCGGTATTGCCGGTATCGACTTGAACAATACTTTAGTGTCTGGTCAGAAGATACCTTTCTTTGCAGATCCTGATCAGCCATTTAATCAAGTTTTGGCCACAGTCGCATTGCGTGCTAAAGCTGATAAGATTATTCTTGGTGGAATGGGTATGACTAATGACGACTATCTGTTTTACAAAAACGTATTCAGTAATGCCGGTGCATTAGATAGAATAATAAGCTTTATGAATACTACAGAAGACCCGGCAGTTGAACGTATTCTTATTCCTGATATGGCGCTTACCGCAGCTGAGTATTTTGCTGTTGAACATGATGAGAATGTGCTTGTTCTTCTCTCGGATATGACTTCATATGCCGATGCCTTGTCTATAGTTTCTAACCGTATGGATCAGATTCCATCTAAGGACTCTATGCCGGGCTCTTTATATTCAGATTTAGCAAAGATATACGAGAAAGCAGCACAGTTCCCAAATGGAGGATCTATAACTATTATTGCCGTTACAACTCTTTCCGGTGGTGATATTACTCATGCGGTTCCTGATAATACCGGCTATATAACCGAGGGCCAGCTATTCTTGCGACGTGATAGTGATATTGGTAAAGTTGTGGTGGATCCATTCCGTTCTCTATCCCGCTTGAAACAGCTTGTTCAAGGTAAACAAACAAGAGAGGACCATCCTCAGCTTATGAATGCTGCAGTACGTTTATATGCTGATGCTGCTAATGCAAAGACTAAATTGGAAAATGGTTTTGATCTTACCGACTATGACCAACGTACTCTTTCTTTCGCCAGAGATTATTCTGAATATATTCTTTCCATTGACGTTAATCTTGATACAGATGAAATGCTGGATACTACATGGGGAATCTTGTCAGAATACTTTAGACCTGAGGAGGTTAATATGAAGCGTGAGCTAGTGGATAAGTACTGGAAAAACTAAAATAAATGGCTGTAAAGTTTCAATATAATAAAACATCTCAACAGGATTTGGAGAAACAACTTCGAGTTCGTGAACGTGCCCTTCCAACTCTTCAAAGCAAGGAGACCGCTTTGCGAATGGAGGTCAAAAAGGCTAAAAGCGAGATGGACGAACTGGAGTTGGAGCTTGAGAGAGAAATTCGCTCTTACGAGAAAATGCTTGGCATGTGGAATGAGTTTGATACAGATTTACTAAGAGTTAAGGATGTTCATTTGTCCAGAAGGAAAATTGCCGGTGTAATTTTTCCAATGCTTGATAGTGTTGAGTTTGAGATAAGAGAGTTTAGTTTGTTTAACAAGCCAAAATGGTTTTTGGATGGTATAAGTACTGTTGAGAGACTTGCCGAAATTGGTATACGTCGTGATTTCTACGAATTAAAGGTAGAAAGATTGGACTATGCACGTAAAAAGACTACTCAAAAAGTAAATCTATTTGAGAAGGTGCAGATACCTGGTTATGAGGATGCAATACTAAAGATTAAACGCTATTTGGAAGACGAAGAGAATTTATCTAAATCATCACAGAAAATTATGCGTGCACGTCAGGAGCAAAAGAAAGAAGAGGAGGGTAGTATATGGTAACACGGATGAAGAAGTTTACGTTCCTTGCTTTTCATAAGGATTATGAACAATTTCTCGATGAATTGCGCAACCTGGGGTTGATTCACGTGGTTGAATCAAAGAAGTCAACTGAGGATAGTGAGGAGATGTTTAGATTAATCTCTCATACGAAGTTATTGAGAGAGGCAAAAAATACTCTTCAGAAGTTTATAGATAAACAAGATAATATAGAGTATAATAAGCCTGACGTGATTTTGGGGAATCTCATACCTCAAAAGATAGAGGAGATAGAAAATGAAAGGGCTGCTCTTGCTCAGCAACTGCAGATAAGTACAAAAGAGCGAGACTCTCTTTTGCCATGGGGTAATTTTGACCCTAAGCAGATAGAGAATCTTAAAGAAGCTGGTTGGAATATTGATTTTTTTGTTGTTTCTGACAATCAATATAATCCTGAGTGGGAAAATATATATGATTCAGTAATAATAAATAAAGAGACGTCAAAGACTTATTTTGTAACGGTAAGTAAGGATTCTAGTGTGTCATCTGAATTGAATTTAGAAGTTGAAAAACTTCCTAATATTTCATTGCCTGAGCTTGATAGTCTGATAAAGTCTATCGGTGAAAAAATGATTGAACAGGATAAAAAGCTAAAATCATTAGTTGCCGATTTACCATCAGTTGATGCTGCACTTGAAGACTTTTCACAAAAGATTACCTATACCAAAGTTTTACAAAGTACAACATCTCTTGCTGAAGACAAAATTATGTTGTTACAAGGATGGGCGCCCGAAAATAATGAGAATGACATCTCTAAATATTTGTCAGAGAAATCGGTTTATTATGAAGTGTCTGACCCTAAACCTGAAGATGATGTTCCAATAAAGTTCAATAATAATAAGTTTTTTAGGCTTTTTGAGCCTTTGACAGAGCTATATATGTTGCCAAAATATAATGAAATCGATCTTACACCATATTTTGCTCCGTTTTATATGCTCTTTTTTGGTTTATCACTAGGTGATATAGGATATGGGTTATTCCTTCTTTTGGTTGGACTTATTGCCAAATCAGTAATGAAGGATAAGTTAAGTTCATATATGAAGGCTGTAATGTCGCTAGTTGTTGTATTAGGTGCTTCTACTATGGTGGCAGGTATGTTGACCGGAGGATTTTTTGGCTTCGATATTTATGAACTCCCATTCCAGTTTGCACAAGATGTAAAGAACAAAGTTTATTTCGATAATAATGATATGTTCTTATTGTCACTTAAACTTGGTGTGGTTCAGATCTTGTTTGGAATGATTATGAAGGTGGCAAACAGAACTAAGCAGTTAGGTTTCAAGCATGCTTTATCAACAATAGGTTGGTTTGTGTTTTTGGTAAGTATTATTGTCTCGTTTCTTTACCCAACCTTTTTGCCAATGTTTGGCACTTTGCATTTGATAATAGTAATACCAATGCTTATGCTAATATTCTTTTACAACTCCCCAGGAAAAAATCCTTTCTATAACTTTGGATTAGCTTTGTGGGATACTTATAATATGGCTACGGGCTTATTAGGCGATATATTATCTTATGTTCGTTTATTTGCTTTGGGGCTTTCAGGAGGGATCTTAGCAACCGTTTTTAATGATTTGGCCGCAGGAATGAGTCCTGATAATATGGTTTTAAAGCCGATAGTTTATGTGCTTATATTTGTAATTGGTCATGCTATAAACCTGTTTATGAATGCTCTTGGGGCTTTAGTTCACCCGGTTCGTCTTACATTTGTTGAGTTTTATCAAAACTCTGAGTTTGAGGGAGGTGGGAAAAAATATAATCCATTTAAAAAATAAAAGTAAAACAACATTATAATTAAAAACAATTTATGGAAACTAATTTAATTATCGCCTATTTAGGCATTGCAATCATGTTAGCTCTAACAGGTATCGGTAGTGCCTATGGGGTTACCATTGTAGGAAATGCAGCAATTGGTGCTGCAAAAAAGGTAGATGGAAAATTTGGAAACTTCTTGGTTTTGGCGGCTTTGCCAGGGACTCAGGGTTTGTATGGGTTTGCCGGCTACTTTATGTTCCAAAATATTTTTAGCATTCTTACTCCCGAAATCACAATGTTTCAGGCTATGGCAACACTTGGTGCCGGACTAGCATTAGGGTTTATTGGGTTGTTATCTGCTATTCGTCAAGGTCAGATTTGTGCAAATGGAGTGGTTTCTATTGGACAAGGGCACGATGCTTTTGGTAACACTCTTATTCTTGCAGTTTTCCCTGAGCTATACGCTATTGTTGCTCTTGCTGCTACTTTCCTTATGGGTAGTGCAGTTGCTTAACTGATATAAAAGAAATTAGAATAATAAAGGGCTCTTCTTATTTATGAGAGGAGCCCTTAATTTATTAAAATTATAAGTTGATTTTAATCTAGAAGACTGTTTAATACTTCTTTCAGTTCGTATTGAGATGGACGTAATGCATAGGCATTCAAAATTTTAAAATCTTTATCTATAAGAATAAATCTAGGTATAAATCTTACATTCCACTCCTTAACCAACTTCGGATCAGAGGTGAAATATTGTGTAATTACCTTTTCGTTTTTTGAAAGATAATTTAACCACAGTTCCTTATCACTGTCTGTTGAGATTGGCAAGAACACTATTTCTTTATCTGAATACTCAGCTGCCAATGATTCGAAATATGGAGACTCATTAATGCATGGTCCGCACCATGTTGCCCAAAGGTCTATATATATTACTCTTCCTTTATAATTACTAAGCTTTATTATGCTGCCATCTACATCTTCAATCTCAAAGTCTATTGCCGGTTTCCCTGGAAATAATTTACTGGATTCTTCTATTTTATCTTCTATTTCAATAGCAAAATCTCTGTTCAATAAAGTTTTTGCGTAATTGTTTATCTCTTCAGCTATTTCGGGTGTAATATTGGATTGTAATTTATTAGACATATTGCTCGCTTCATATAGTTCCTTTGTTCGTTGGGGTATATCAACTCCGTCAAAAAGAATTGGTCCGAATTGCTTGTTAGTAGAAAATGCCATAACATCCCTTACTACGGCAACATCTAAGTATTGTTCGTCTGATATATCTTTAATTAAAGGGTTTATGTATGGCAGTATCATATCAAAGTGTTCTTTTATAGAAAGCGGTAGTTCAATATTTAATTTCTTTGTAACCTTAGCAGATCCCACGTAGCTAAAAAATGAAATATAACTGTTAATGATATCGCCCTTAATGCGTGCTCTTTCAAGTTGTTTGAAGTTGTCTGAAACGTTTCTAAGAGTGTCAAGTTGATGGAATCTAATAGTAGACAAACTATCAATATATTCTTTAGTATGAATAAAATCTCCATTAATATTTTTGCCTGACTCAAGATAAGAACCAGCTTTAGGAAATAACCTATCTTTTAGATAATTGTTTGCTTCTGCACCAATCCCATAAAATTCAGCTTCAGTGTTTTTAGGAGTAATTTTTATTGTTAGATCATCACCCGGGGTTAAATATACTGTATTGCGATTAATAGTGTAATACGCCGGCTAGTTTAATACAAAAGTTGTGTCAAAGAAACCATGCTCATCTGTTTTAATTATAAAGCTACGACTCCTGCCTAAATATGAAGATGCACCGTTGTAGTCCATACTTACCTCATTGTTGTCCATCTCGATAAACTGTCCTTTAAGATGTACTTCATTGGAGTTTTTTTTTATCACATGATATAAATGATAATAAAGTGATAAAAGCAATAATTAGAAGTTTAGTGTCCATTTTAGTGTTTAATTAATGATAAATTTATTGTTATAGTTTTTTAGCTATTATTAACTCTATTTTTCAATGATTATTTCTTCAGAATAGTTTAACCTGTCAATCCCAATATCGTTGAAGGATACAGGATCTTCAATTGGTTCGATATGAGTTGTAACAGTAACATTCATGTTAGTAAACATTTTTTCAATATATTGTTCAATAGCTTCAGCACAGTCGTGACCTTTTTGTACATTCCATTTCCCGGGAACTAATAAGTGAAAAGTAATAAACTTTCTATATCCGGATTCTCGAGTAAGAAGAGAGTGGTATTCAATATTTCTTTCGCTCAATGAGTCAAGATACTCTGTTATTTTGTTCAGCTCTTCTTTTGGTATTGCTGCATCCATCAGCTCATTTGTTGATCTTTTAATCAATTTGAATCCTACGTATACAATGTGTAATGCAACTATAATTGCTATTAATGGATCCAGTATATAATAGCCGGTAAGCTTGGTAAGTACAACTCCCAAAATAACACCCACAGATGTCAGTACATCAGACAATAGGTGTCTTCCGTCAGCTTCTAAAAGAAGTGAATTAGATTTCTTGCCTTTATTTGTAAGTATAAATCCTACAGCAAGATTAATAAACGCGGCAATTACTGAATAAACTGTGCCTATGGCAATATTGTCAATCTCATGAGGAGAAAATATTTTGGGAAATGATGTGAAAATGATGCTTAGTGCAGCTATTAATATAAAGGCACCTTCTAATGCACTTGAAAAATATTGAGCTTTTCCATGTCCAAATTCATGTTCCTCATCTGCCGGCTTTTCGGAAATATGCAATAATACCAGAGCAATAATTGCAGCAAAGAGATTTACCAATGACTCTAATGCGTCAGAGAAGAAACCCATAGACCCAGTTGTGAAGTAAGCTGCAAACTTCAATGCTATAGTAGCTAATGCCGCAACAATAGAAAGATATAGGAGTCTTTTGATAGGATGAGAATTCATTATTAGTACAAATAATTAATAGTGCAAAAGTAATCAATTTTGACTGCTATGTCTTATTATTGATATAACTAATGATGTTTTTATCAATAAAACCATTAATTAAGACCTATTTGTATCAGTTTTGTGACTGTACTTTGATAAAACACTAACAGATTATTTAAATATTCAAATGTTTTTTGCAACTTTGAGTATTATTGAATTAAATAAATAATAACCTAAAAGACGTATAATTGATTTGAATCGTAAAATAATTCATATTGATATGGATGCTTTTTATGCATCAATTGAACAGCGTGATAATCCTGAATTACGTGGAAAACCTGTTGCTGTGGGATACGGTGGTAAACGGGGTGTAGTAGCAGCAGCAAGTTATGAGGCTCGCAGATTTGGTATACGCTCAGCAATGTCATCAGTGGTAGCAATGAGGAGATGTCCTAATCTGGTTTTTGTTCTTCCCAGATTCGATGTATATAAGTCAGTTTCTTCTCAAATTATAAATATATTTAGGGAGTACACTTCTAAAGTTGAGCCTCTGTCGTTAGATGAAGCTTTCTTAGATGTTACTAAGAATGATAAGAATATGAGGTCTGCAACATTAATAGCCCAGGAAATTAAAAATAAAATTTATAATCAAACTAGATTAACTGCATCGGCAGGTGTATCTTATAATAAGTTTCTTGCAAAAATAGCTTCGGATATAAATAAGCCTAATGGAATTTCAGTAATTACACCCGATAAGGCTGAAATCTTTCTAGAAGGATTAGCAATTGAAAAATTCTTCGGTGTTGGAAAAGTTACTGCTCAGAAGATGCATGATTTAGGGATTATAACCGGTGCTGACTTGAAGCAGTTTTCTGAAGTTGACTTAGCTCGTCATTTCGGTAAAATTGGTTCAATGTATTACTATTTTGTAAGAGGAATTGATAATAGAGAGGTAGAATCTGAATATGTTCGTAAATCATTAGGTTCAGAAGAAACCTTTAACGAGGACTTGTATGAGATGGTTGACTTGCTTGCTGCTCTCGATGACATTGCTATAGAGGTCCATCGAAGGGCAGAAAAACGAAGGTTTTATGCTAAAACTATCAGTTTAAAAGTAAAATATGCTGATTTTGAGGTAATAACTAGAAGCAAAACAGTAAGCAACTATATTAGAACTTACGATTTAATATTCGATCTAGCTAAAGAATTAATATTACAGATTGAAGATCTTGAGAGTAGAAAAGTACGCTTGTTAGGACTAACATTGAAAAATCCAGACATTTCTCTTGATACTAATATTCCACTTCAGCTATCCTTTAATTTTAAAGAATAAAATTCTTGGGGTGTTTTCCAATCATACCCTCAAACTTTGATTTGATTTTTATTATATCCTCATCATAGTTGCCGGTAGGGATAAACTCTCCTAAAAATATAGCTTCTTTCTTATCATAATTTAGTCCAACCAGCATAATGGGTACCCCGGCTTTTAATGCTATAAAGTAAAATCCTTTTTTCCATTCACTATTTGGCTTTCTTGTTCCTTCAGGTGTAATTGCCAATTGCAGCTTTTTGTGTTTTGCAAATTCTGCAGCAAGTGTTTCTGTTGTAGAGCTTTTCTTGCCTCTTTCTATCGGTACTCCACCTATGCTTTTGAAGAACAGATTGAACGGGAAAAAGAACCATTCTTTTTTGATCAGAAAGTTGGCGGTTCTGCCAAGTGATGAATATGCCAGCTTGCCGACAATGAAATCCCAATTGCTGGTGTGTGGTGCAATTGCTATTATGCATTTGTCTGGGTTGGGGTATTGGTTTACAATTTTCCAGCCCATAACTTTGTTGAATAAAAATCTACTGATACTTTTCATATTTTGATTTAGTTTTAGGTTTATGCTTAATTACTGAATTCTTCTAGTTGAGTTATTAATTCTTCCCATTCTACTACTACTTTCTCAAGCTTTGATGTCGTTTCTGAATAATTCTTCATTAGCTCAACATTTGATGCCCCATCAGGTGTTGATAACTCTGTCTCCATAGACTCTATCTCTGTTTCAAGAAATGCAATATTACTCTCAGCCTCCTCAATTTGTTTTTCTACCTTACGTTTTTGTCTTGCAAGATCCTTTTGTTGCTGATATGATAGCTTACTATCTGTGATGTTAGTTTCTTCTATTTTGTTATCGGAACTATTATTTGAGGGAGTAATAGCTTTCTCAAGTTGTTGCAGTGTATCTAAATTCCTTTTTTCTAGGAAATCGTAAATTCCTCCAAGATGCTCTCTTACCACTCCACCACCAAATTCATAAACCTTATTCACTAACCCATCTAGAAAGTCACGGTCGTGTGATACGATAATAGCTGTTCCGTCAAATTCTTTTATAGCTTGTTTTAATACATCTTTTGATGCCATATCTAAATGGTTGGTAGGCTCATCTAAAATAAGAAGATTTACAGGTTCTAATAATAATCTAATCATTGCAAGACGCCCTCTCTCACCACCCGAAAGTACTCCAACTTTTTTATCAGAAGCTTCGCCACCAAACATAAACGCCCCTAAGATGTCTCTAACTTTAGTTCTGATATCTCCAACAGCTACATTATCTATTGACTCAAATACTGTTAGATTTTCGTCAAGCAGCTGTGCCTGATTTTGAGCAAAATATCCAATTCTTACATTGTGCCCTAATTCCAGCTTGCCACCATGTTCAATTTCTTGCATGATACATTTAACAAGAGTAGATTTTCCCTCGCCATTTTTCCCTACGAATGCAATCTTTTCACCTCTTTCTATTGTGAATGTAACGTTATCAAATACAAGATGATTACCGTATCTTTTTGATACATCCTCCATAACGATAGGGTAGGAGCCAGATCTAGGGGCCGGTGGAAACTTTAAATTAAGACGAGAGTTGTCTATTTCATCTATCTCGATACGTTCTATTTTATCTAATTGTTTTATTCGCGACTGAACTTGATTAGACTTTGTGGCTTTATATCTAAACCTGTCAATAAACTCTTCAGTTTCTTTAATTTGTTTCTGTTGGTTTTCGTATGCACGTATTTGTTGGTCTCGTCTTTCTTTTCGTAGTTGGACGTATTTTGAGTAATTAACCTTATAGTCGTGTGCCTTGCTCAGAACTAACTCAATGGTGCGATTGGTTATTGCATCTAAAAACGCCCTATCGTGCGAAACTAAAATTACAGAGTTTGAGTGTGTAGTTAGAAATGTTTCCAGCCATTGAATTGATTCTATGTCAAGGTGGTTAGTAGGTTCGTCTAAAAGAAGAACGTCATGATTTTGAAGTAACAGTTTTGCAAGTTCAATACGCATTCTCCAACCTCCACTAAACTCTTTGGTGGGGCGATCAAAGTCATCTTTTTTAAATCCCAGACCTATTAAAGTTTTCTCAACCTCACCTTCAAAGTCATGTATGCCGGACATCAACAGGAGCTCTTGCAAATCTGCAACTCTTTGTATAATTGACTTATAATCCTCAGACTCATAGTCGGTGCGTTCTATTAGTTGCTTGTTAAGCAGCTCCAAGTCATGCTCCATTTTTTGTAAGTGTCCGAATGCCAAGGCAGCTTCTTCACGTACTGATAGATTATCATTGAGGGTCATGTGTTGAGGGAGGTATCCAATTGAAGTCCCTTTTGGAAAGGATACATTGCCACTTGTAGGTTGCATTAATCCACTAATAATTTTTAATAAAGTAGATTTGCCTGCACCATTTTTTCCTGCAAGTGCCATTCGCTCATTTTTGTTTAAAACGAATGAAATTCCATCCAAAAGAGTAAAACCACCAAACTGAACAGTCAGATTTTCAACAGAGAGCATATTAATTATTTTACTATTTTTACAAGCTTAGCTACCATTTCGTCAGCAGTTAATGCATCTTGTTCTCCTGACTTCATATTCTTTAGCATCACTTTTCCTTGTTTTATTTCGTTTTCTCCAACTATTGCAACAAACGGAATCTTGTTATTGTCAGCATATATCATCTGCTTCTTCATTTTTGCAGAGTCCGGATAAACTTCACATCTAATTCCGTTTTTTCTAAGTACTGAAACAATGGGTAGAATGTTAATTATTTCCTTATCTCCAAAGTTTGCGAATAATAAATCGGTAGCATGACTAAAATTGTTGGGATATAAATCCAATTGGTTTAGCACATCATAAATCCTGTCTGCACCAAATGATATCCCTACACCTGATACTCCCGGCATTCCAAAAATCCCTGTTAAATTATCATATCGACCACCTCCTGTGATACTGCCTATTTCTACATCCAATGCCTTTACTTCAATTATTGCACCAGTGTAATAGTTTAAGCCACGTGCCAGAGTTAAGTCAAGCTCCACTTCGCAAGCAATATTTAGTAGTTTGATTGTATTGAAGATATATTCCATTTCTTCAATACCCTCAATCCCTATTGATGAGTTAGCCAATACTTCTCTCATAGTAGAGAATTTTTCTTCAATACTACCGCTTAGATTTATTATTGGTTGTAGTTTTTGTATAGCACTATCTGATATTCCTTTTGATGCTAGCTCTTCATTTACTTTTTCAAGACCAATCTTGTCTAACTTATCAATAGCCACAGTAATGTCTACAATTTTTTCTGCTTCGCCTATTACCTCTGCAATTCCTGTCAATATTTTTCTATTGTTAAGTTTCACACAAACTCTTATGTTCAATCTTCTGAACACTTCGTCGATTATCTGAACCAACTCCACTTCGTTAAGCAAAGAGTCTGAGCCGACTACATCGGCGTCACATTGAAAAAACTCCCTGTATCTTCCTCTTTGTGGTCTGTCAGCACGCCATACAGGTTGTATCTGATATCTTTTGAAGGGGAAAGTAATCTCATTTCTATGCATTACTACGTATCTGGCAAAAGGAACTGTAAGATCGTATCTCAAACCTCGCTCAGCTATTTTTGTAGCTGTTTTTGCAGGATTATTCTCTTCTAAATCTTTTGAAGAAATGCTTGAAAGGAAATCGCCAGAATTGAGTATTTTGAATAATAGCTTATCTCCTTCTTCTCCATACTTGCCCATCAATGTTGTTAAATTCTCCATTGCTGGTGTTTCTATTTGTCTGTATCCGTATAGCTTATAAACATCTTTAATTGTATCGAATATATAGTTGCGTTTCGCCATTTCTTCAGGCGAAAAATCACGTGTACCTTTGGGTATGGACGGTTTTTGCATCTTAATTTTATATTTTTTGATTATTATGCAAAGATAATGAATTTCTCTTTCTTCATTGCCTCCTTTATATATAGTATATCGCCTAATATTAAAAAGTGCCTATTGCAACTATTGCATAGGCACTTAAAGTATTTATAAAATCAGGTGTATTATTTTAAAGCAGATTACTAGCTAGTTCAGACAGCTCGCTTCGTTCTCCTTTAACCAGGTTAACATGTGCAAAGATGTTTTGTCCTTTCATCTTGTCAATCATGTAAGCTAATCCGTTTGATTCTGCATCAAGATATGGCTGGTCAATCTGTTGAAGATCTCCTGTAAAAACCATCTTTGTGTTTTCTCCGGCTCGTGTAATGATTGTTTTTATCTCGTGTGGTGTTAGATTTTGTGCCTCATCCACGATGCAGTATGTTTCACTCAAACTTCTTCCTCGTATAAATGCTAGTGCCTCAATGGCAAGTTTTCCCGAGTCCTCTATCTCCTGTAAGTTTCTATAATCGGAACTATTACGACCAATTTGTGACTTTATTACATTTAGATTATCATATAATGGTTGCATATATGGTGCAATCTTCTGTTTTTCATCGCCCGGTAAGAAACCCAAATCCTTATTAGATAGTGATACGATTGGTCTTGCTAGTAATATTTGGTTATACTCTTTGTTTTGTCTAAGAGCGGCGGCTAGTGCCAATAAGGTCTTTCCTGTTCCGGCTTTCCCGGTAATTGCGACTAGCTTTATTTCCGGATCATTTAATATATTAAGAGCAAAGGTTTGTTCTGCATTTCTGGGACTTATTCCATAGCTAATCTCTTTTGTTACATGTACAACATTGCTTGTTAATGGGTTGTATTTGGCTAAAACGCTATTACGTTCACTTTTTAAAACAAAAGTATCATTAGGAAGAATTGAATCTTTAAATTCAAATATATCAATGCTGACGCCTTCTTTTTTTGAATAAATCTCGTCAATAATATCTCCATCTATTCCTTCAAGTATTAGTTCACCTTTGCCGAAAATATCAATATTAGTTACTTTGTCATTTATGTAATCTTCAACAAGGATACCTAAAGATCTAGCCTTCATCCTTAGGTTTATATCTTTAGTGATTAGTATTGTTTTTATGCTAGGGTTTTTATCCTTCACTTCCATTACAGTAGATAGGATTCTGTTATCAGGCGTTCGTTCAGGAAAGGCTTCAGTTATCTTATCATGAGCTTTTGTATTGTTTATGATATACAGATTACCTCGTCCTTCACCAAGACTTGCTCCCTTTTTAAATAGGTTGTCGTCTGTTATCAAATCAAGCTCTCTTATGAACTCTCTGGCATTGAAATTTATTTGTTCATTACCCTTTTTAAACTTATCCAATTCTTCCAAAACAACAAAAGGAATATAGATATCATTTTCTTCAAAGTTATCTAAAAAGCTGTAATCGTGAAGAATGACATTAGTGTCAATTATGAAGTTTTTTCTTGTTGGCATATTCTTGTTTTTTTAGTGGTTAATTGATCTATATAATAACTAAACGTATAGTTACTTTATTTTGTTGACGTTCAATGTATAATAATCTATTTGTATTTCACTATCCTATTAACCCATAATGTGTTTAGGTATTATTGCTTTAATTGTCTTTATACAGTATCCTAAGTAAACTTATCGGAGGAAATAAATAAATGGTGTAATTCCAACAAATTGTTGACTGTAATAATTATCAAAAGGTGCTGTTAGTTTTATATATTGGTATGATTTAGTTTCAAATGGTAATATTATATTATGAGATTGACACATAAAAAACCTAAATGGTGGTGTCTTATTACGTGATTTGTATGCAATAATTATAAAAGGTCATATTCAATTACGTGATTATTACAAATTGAATCTAAAAGGTGACGTCAATGAACAAGATTTATTCATTAAAAATTAATTGTGTGATATAAAATTAATTTGAAGGTTAAAAATTATTTCAATACTTAGTATACAATAAATTATATATTGAAAAACTATTTTCATTTTTACTTTATAATTAATTAGAAACAAGAAAATTATTTAGTTTTCTTGTTTCTAACTTATTAGAAATATGAAAATTATTTTCATTCCTTCTTTCTAATTAATTATATATCTAAAAATATTTATATTTAGTACTATTCTTAAAAATGAATACAACCTTTTAAGATTAGATATAATAAACTTGATACGTGAATGCAACCTTTTGGGATGAAATGCAACAAACTTGCTATATAAATAATAGATTTGCATATTATATGTAGTGATCTTTAATATATAACGTGACCTTTAGGATTGCTAATGAGCCATCTTATAACGTGAGGGGTACCTTTTGGAAGTTAAATGTGGTATTATGATTTGTGGAGAGGTATGGAGAGTATCTCTGAATGACACTATCCCTGAAAGTGTGTAAGTAATAATTCTTTTTTCGTATCAAAACATCTGAGGACGGTTCAAATATATATAATAATATGGTAAATAGTTTAATTTGCTCAGCTCATGCTTTTTGATTTCTCTTTTGCGGCATCAAGTACTCCCTCAAAATGTTTGCTTATTTCGTGCTTATGAAAGTGTTCTAATCCTGCTTGAGTAGTGCCTCCTTTGCTGGTTATGTTCTTTATTAGATCTTCTATGCTGAATTGTTGTTGGTTTTGTGAAAAATATATTGTTGTGCCTTGCGTAAGTTCTAATAATAATTCATCTAGCAAAGTGTCGGGTAGTTTAAACTCCTTCATTTTGTTTTTAAATATTTGAATGAAAGATAATATAAATGCAGGGCCACTGCCAAAAACTGAGGTGAATAAGTCAAATCCGTCCTCTTCAAGTTCTACAGCTTTGCCCAACTTTGATAGTACATCAAATATTTCTCTGGCAGCTTCATTGGTTGGCTGGTTGGTGGCAAATGATGTAACTGACTTCTTGTAAGCAATAGCAAGATTTGGCATAATTCTAACTATTGGTTGATTATTGCCAAGATGCTGTTCAATAAAATTAATTTTCTTTCCCGCAACAGGCGATACGAAAACCTTGTCTTTGCGATTTAATGGTGCCACTAATTCAAGTACTTCCTCTAAGTCCTGTGGTTTGACTGTGAGCCATATTACATCCGCAAATTCTATTAATTCTTTAATATTGTCTATATACCTAGCATCACTCTTTTTATCTTCTCTTGCATAGTATGCAAACTGTATGTCGTTTTCGCCTCTTAGTCCTTTGTAGATTGCTTTGGCCAAGTTGCCAAAACCAATGAAACCGTAGTTCATATATTATTGATTATTTGAAGTACATTAATTATTATGATAATATCTATATGCTTATATAGTTTTGGAAAATCTGGAAAAAGGAATTTCTCCTTTTAATGCTTTTAAGAGATAACTATTGTGAGAACCGTTTAGTATCCACATCTCAATATCGCTATTCATACATATTTCTGCAGCGTTTATCTTGGATGTCATTCCTCCTGTTCCAAGGTTCGATTCTTTTTCCTCGATATACTGCCTGATAGTATTTAGGTTATTAATTTCTTTAATTAGCTTTGCATCCTTACAAAGATGTGGGTTGGCTGTGTATATGCCATCTATATCAGATACCAATACTAGCAGGTCAGCATCAGTTATATCGGCCACTAATGCAGATAGCTTATCGTTATCCCCTAAAACTATTTCTTCTATAGAAACTGTGTCGTTTTCGTTTACTATGGGTATATAGTCTACCTCCCATAACTTGTTTATTGTGTTTCGTGTGTTTTCGTTTGCTATTGGGTTTTCAAAATCTCGATAAGTAAGTAATATTTGAGCTATATTTAATCCAAATGTTGAAAATATATTATCATATAGTTCCATTAATTTTGTTTGCCCAATTGCAGCGAGTGCCTGTTTGCATTCCACAAATTTATTAAATCCATTAATCTCAACGAACTGTCTGGCTGTGGCAATAGCTCCTGATGAAACTATAACGATATCATATTCATTCTTTAGTTCTACGATTTGTCGTGCTAAACTTTCAATTACTGCAAATGAAATTCTGTTTGTGCCGGCAGTGAGAGTTGATGTGCCAATTTTTATTATTAACTTTTTCTTCATTTTATATATAGTATATGTGCAACGTAGCTAACTACGCTGTTTTTAGAGTTTGACTAAAATGTTGATTTAGATGTTACATGAATTTGTGGTTGAAATATGTTGGTCTCTTACGTGCCCGTTACCATATACAAACCACTTGTTTGTTACCAATTCTTGTGTTCCGAGTGGACCCCTAAAATGAATCTTTTGAGTGCTTATTGCAATTTCGGCTCCTACCCCAAATTGTCCTCCGTCAGTAAATCGGCTTGAAGCATTGTGATATACGGCAGCACAGTCAACATCTTGCATAAAGGTTGTGGCTTTATATTCATTTTCAGTAACTATAACAGCAGAGTGACCACCTGAGTATTTGTTGATTGTATTTACTGCTTCTGTAAGGTTGTCAACTAAAGAGAAATAAATCTTTGGAGCTAAAAACTCTTCATACATTATTTCAGGATTATCATCTATAGTTACAACCTTACTTATATTTGAGACTTCTGAGTTTGAATACACTTCAATATTGTAGTCTTTTAGATAATTTATGAAGATGGCGATATTATCTTCTAATCTATCAAGATTTTTATTGATAAGAACCTTGTCTATTGCATTACAGACACTTATTCTTTGTTTGCCATTGATAATAAGCTGAATAGCTTTTTTAATATCACATTCATCGTCAATGTATATAAAGTTATTGCCGCGCCCACTTATAATTACTGGAGCTGAACTATTTTGGATAACGAAATTGATGAGTGCGTCACCACCTCGTGGAATAATGAGGTCAATCTTATTATTGCTGTTTTTTATTAGACTCTGAGTTTCATCACGAGATATATTAAGATACTTAACATAGTCGCTATCAAATCCATTTTCTTGTAGCGCTTGTTTCCATAGCTCAGTTAAGGCTATATTGGTGTTTAAAGATTCTCTGCCTCCTTTAAGGATAATTCTATTTCCTGCCTTAAAAGCTGTTGCCGCAGCCTCAATAGTTACATCGGGACGCGATTCATATATAATTAATATTGTGCCGAATGGTACGGTTTTATTTATAATATGTAGCCCATCTTCACGAATATACTCATATAATACTTTTCCTTCGGGATCCTTTTGCTGAGAAACCTCATTAAGGGATTTAATCATCCCCTCAATTTTTTGTTTGTCAACTTTAAGCCTATCTATCATGGATATATCGCTGTCGGATATACTGTCCATGTCAATTTGATTCTTTTGAATTATGTTAACTTGATTCTCTTTAAGTAGTTCTGATAGTCTTGTAAGAACATTGTTTTTTGATTTTAATGCCATTTGTTGTGTGAATTTGAAATCAATAATACCGCAAAGTTAGCATATTGTTTTGTAAAGCGGTAATATTGTGACAGTTTTAATATCTTGTCCCTCTTGATTTGATATTTGTCTATCCCATTTTACTCAAAAAATGAATAAGCACATTAATGTTTGCATGTTCTGAATCCTTGGCGGAGTATAGTAGAGTTATTGTTTGGTGGTCTTTTTCCAAATTTCTTATATGATTGATAAGATTCTCTTTTGATTTTAGTTCTTCAATATACTTGTTGCTAAACTCCTCCCATTTGTTTGTATCGTGGTTATACCATTTGCGTAGCTCGGTTGATGGGGCAATTTCCTTTAACCATAAGTCTATTTTAGCTTTTTCTTTTGATATTCCACGTGGCCAAAGACGATCAACAAGGATGCGATATCCGTCATTATCATCTGCCATATCATATGTGCGCTTAATTTTTATCATTTTGTTGATATTTAAATTGTTGATTTATAATATATAAAAGCTGTAATAATCTAACAATAGTAAGTCTTTATCTGTTCTTTGAAAGTATCATTTTGCTTTAAATACTTGATATTGGGCATAATTGTCAACAAGTTTGCAAGATTATTGGTTAATAAATTCTTTAAAAAGTTAAGCGCTTAATTGTATGTTGTATAACATGGTTGCGGTGATGTGGCTGATTATAAGTGTGATAGATGTGCGGTTTGTGGATTAATACTACTTAATACAACTTTGCAATTGAAATTTATATGAATAAAATTTGCGCAAAGGAATAGAAAGATGTTACTTTGGGGATTATTGAAGAAAAAAAGAGTTATTTCAAAAGTCATTTACTTTACTTTTTGCTTAATAGTCAATGCAAACAACATTAGTAATCTTAAAACCTTCAGCGTTACAGCGTAATCTTGTTGGAGAAGTTATCACTCGTTTCGAAAAAAAAGGACTTCAGTTAGTTGGTATGAAAATGACTAACTTGTCCCAGTCAGTTTTAGAAGAGCATTATTCTCATTTAAAAGATAGGCCAATATTTAAACGAATTATGGACTCAATGATGGTAAGTCCAGTTATTGTTGTGGCTGTTAGGGGGCTAGAGGCTGTTAATGTTGTAAGAGTAATGACGGGTGCTACCAATGGTAGATATGCGCTGCCCGGTACTATTAGAGGAGACTTTAGTATGAGTGTTCAAGAGAATATTGTTCATGCATCTGATTCTCCCGAAACCGCTGAGACTGAACTTAAGCGTTTTTTCAATAAAGGAGAGATATTTGATTACAAGCAATTAACTTTCGCTAATTTATATGCAAATGACGAAATTTGATTGTTATAAAAACTATAACTTAGGACATAAATAATTAGCTAACGCTATTTTAGAAACTTATGGAGAAGAAAAGATTTTTGTCAACTATAAAGACAATCCTACCTACATTCCTACTATTTACAGCCTTTACGGCTTCAGCTCAAAATAATGATAAATCGACTCAAAATGAAGTTGGATATCAACAATTACATAGTACTGGACTAGAGAGCCAGCAAGGTTTATTTGCTGATGGGATAAAATTAAAAATGAATCTTTCGGTTTTAGAAGATGCAAATGCTTCGAGAGAAGAATTTGATGTTAATGAGATTCCTGCCGATGATTTGTATGGGGGTATTTGGAATAACTCCTATGTTCATGCATATGGTGCTATAAAGAATGCACCTGATACTTTTAAAATAGATCTTTCTAATTTTACAATGCCTTTTGAAGGCCATATGACTTCAAACTTTGGGCGCAGAGGACGCCGTTATCATTATGGAGTCGATATCAAAGTTCAGGTTGGTGATACTATTTATGCAGCATTTGATGGTAAAGTACGTGTTAAAAAGTTTGAGAGAGCAGGATATGGATATTACGTTGTGTTGCGCCATGTCAATGGACTTGAAACAGTGTATGGTCATTTATCAAAATTTTTGGTCGAAGAGGATCAGTTTGTTAGATCTGGAGAGCCTATTGCTTTGGGTGGAAATACCGGTAGATCAACCGGATCTCATCTGCATTTTGAGACAAGATTTTTAGGTAAACCTATTAATCCCAATTTTATAGTTGATTTTGAAAACTTTGTGTGTCATAAAGATGAGTTCCTAGTTACTAATTCAAGTTTCCATAAAACAACACAAAGCAGCCGTGTCTTAGTAACATCTCCAAATTATAAAGTCCCTACTCCTCCCAAAGCTGTTGCAAAAGAGGGGCCAAATAAGTTTGTTGACGGAGATGTAAAATACTATCGTATAAAGAGTGGTGATACACTAGGTGCTATAGCACGTAGAAATGGTACAACAATTACCAATTTGTGTAAGCTTAATAATATTACAACTAAAACAACTTTACGCATTGGAAGATCGTTGAGAGTTTCGTAATAGCAGAATAAATGAATTATAATAAAATAAAAGGTGCAAGAATATTAGAGCTTGTGCCTTTTTCCTTTTTTGTGTAACTTTGTCGCAACTTTATTTGGACGCTAAATAATTAATTATAAATGGATAATACTAATCATCAATTTGACGAGGTAATCTCTATATGTAGAAATGTATTTGAAGACAAATCGAAAGACTATGGTCCCACTTGGCGTATACTTCGTCCGGAGTCTGTAACAGACCAGTTATTTATTAAGGCAAATCGTATCCGTTCTCTACAGATAAAGAAAGAGAGTAAAGTGGGAGAGGGTATTTTTCCAGAATTTATTAGTATTGTAAATTATGGTGTTATGGCGTTAATCCAGATGGAATTAGGCTATAGTGATAATATCGATGTGTCTAATGAAGAGGCATTGTCATTGTATGATAAGCATCTTAAAGCTACAAAGGAGCTTATGTATGCTAAAAATCATGATTATGATGAGGCATGGCGTAGTATGAGAATAAGTTCTTATACAGATTTGATATTAGTGAAAATATATAGGATAAAGGAAATTGAAAATAATAAAGGAATTGTAATTGCTTCTGAAGGGGTAGAGGGTAACTATGCAGATATAATAAATTATGCGATTTTTGGCTTGATAAAACTTCATTTTGGAGAATAGCAAAAAATATGAAGAATAAAAATATAGCATCTAAGTATCTCACGGAGTTTTTCAGATTAATTGTAGGGATATCGTTTTTGTTTTCCGGATTTGTGAAATCTGTGGATCCATTAGGTTTTGCATACAAAATTCAGGACTATTTAGTTTCATTTGATTTAGTTTCACTCTTTCCCTTAGCTCTTCCATTTGCTGTTTTTATGGTAGTAACAGAGCTTTTGATTGGGCTGTTTTTACTGTTGGGAATATATAAAAAGCAGTTTTCAATATTAGTCACTCTTTTTATGGCTTTCTTTTTGCCATTGACGTTGTGGATTGCACTTAAAAATCCGGTTGCTGATTGTGGTTGCTTTGGCGATGCCTTGGTAATTTCTAATTGGGCTACTTTTTATAAAAATATTTTTCTAACAGTAGGTGCAGTTGTATTATTATTAAACCATAGTCTAATCTCACCATTGCTCTCCTCTAAAACTGCAGGTGTAGCTGCATTGTATTGTCTTATTTTTGGATTTTCATTTGCTTTATACAATACAGTGAAGTTGCCCGTCTTTGATTTTAGACCATTCAAAATAGGTTCAAATATTTCTCAATTAATGGAGATGGTGCCTGGTAGTGAGGATGTTGTTGAGAATGTTTTTATATACGAAAAGGATGGTGTGAAGAAGGAATTTACAGAGGATGATTATCCGTGGGATGACTCAACATGGGTATATGTTGATATGAATAGTAAGATTGTCGTAAAAGGTACTCCTCCAAAGATAGAAGACTTTCATATTAATTTATATTCCTATGATAATGAATTTGATGAATATAATATCGAAAATGATATTACAGAGCAGGTGCTTGAAGATGACAGCTATACTTTTCTGATGATCTCGTATTTTTTAGAAGATATGAGCCTAAAGTATCTTAACAAATTTGTTGAAGCTGATGCTTATGCAGGTGGAAATAATTTAAGCTTTTATGTTCTTACTTCCTCTTTGAAAGAAGAAATTGCCAAATGGAGCTCACAGCATAATCATGATTTTGTTTTTGCTGAAGCAGATGAGAGGGTGCTTAAGACTATGATTCGATCAAATCCCGGATTGATCTTGCTTAAGGATGGTGTAGTTGTTAATAAATGGGATGATAGTGATATTCCTGACTTTTCAACCAAAACAATTGATAGTTGGGATATTTCAAAACAAACAAAAATAAACATTTGGACAAAGATAGTGGTTATACTCCTATTGCTGGTGTTGCCACTTATAATTCTGAGAATTATTGATTTAAGAATTGATAAGAAGAAAAGATATAAATAACATTTTAGTAAACTATTTATTCAAATTATGAGAAAAAAGATTGTAGCAGGTAATTGGAAAATGAATAACAACCTGCAAGAAGGTTTAGCTTTGGCTAAAGATCTCAACGAAGCGTTGAAAGGAAAAGCAATAAATTGTGATGTGGTTATCGGTACTCCGTTTATTCACTTGGCAAGCGTTGCAGATGCGGTTGACTCAAATAAGATTGGTGTTGCTGCTCAGAACTGTGCTGATAAAGTGTCTGGTGCATATACAGGTGAGGTGTCAGCAGAAATGGTAGCTTCAACAGGAGCAGAATATGTTATTTTAGGTCATAGCGAACGTCGTGCATACTATCATGAAACATCTGCGATACTTAAGGATAAAGTAACTCTTGCTTTAAGTAATAATCTTACTCCAATCTTTTGTATTGGTGAGGTGTTGGAAGAACGTGAGTCAAACAAACATTTTGATGTGGTTGAGTCTCAAATTTCTGAGGCTTTGTTCGAATTATCAAGTGAAGACTTTTCAAAAATTGTTTTAGCTTATGAGCCTGTATGGGCTATTGGGACAGGAAAAACTGCTTCAGCGGATCAAGCACAGGAAATGCACGCTTTCATTAGAAAAACCTTGGTAGCTAAATATGGTGAGGAAATTGCAAACAATACATCAATACTTTATGGTGGAAGCTGTAATGCATCAAATGCAAAAGAACTATTCTCAAATGCCGATGTTGATGGTGGTTTGATTGGTGGTGCTTCTCTGGGAGTTGATAAATTTATGCCTATTATTGAGGCTTTCTAAATTGACTATAATATTTCTACGGGTCAATCTGACCCGTAGACATTTTAATATTTGAATACTTCTTTAATATGACACAAATATTTAAATTTATAATTTTTGTAATTACCTTTTTATCTTTTTCATTTTTGGGATTACGGGCTCAGTCACAAAAAAAAGATATAATAGACCACTTAACAGATTATAAAGTTGGGCAAGGTAGAGTTATTGTCTTTGAGGATAATTCAATAAAGAGTATTCTAGGAAGGAATATGTCCTCCAATCGTACAGTCTATTCAAAAGATGATGGAGAGCAATATGTAAAGATGCGTGGATTTAAAATTCAGGCTTTCTCAGGAAATAACCAACGTACTTCAAAGAATGAGGCTAATACTAAACAGCGATTGATAGATGAGGCATTTCCTGAATACGAGACAGTGGTTACTTTTGAATCTCCATTTTGGAGATTAAGAGTAGGAAACTTTAGAACAAGAGATGAAGCTACCCATGTATTGAATGAGATGAAAAAAACCTTTCCTTCTTTTGGAAAAGAAATGTATATAGTTATTGATGAGGTTAAGATTCCTGTTGAATAAATAATAAATAAAACATATAATGAATATTGATAATAAAGAGGAGATGCAGCTTGTTATTGCTGATCGCATGAAGGATGTAATCTCTTCACTTGGAGAGGATGTGAATCGTGATGGTCTTATTAAAACTCCTATGCGTGTTGCCAAATCATTGCAATTCTTGACTAAAGGGTATGAGCAAGATCCCGAGGGCATACTTCGTGCTGCTCTTTTTAAGGAGGACTATCGACAAATGGTTATTGTAAAGGATATAGATATATTCTCTATGTGTGAGCATCATATGCTACCTTTTTATGGTAAGGCTCATGTGGCATATATTCCTAATGGTTATATTACAGGATTAAGTAAGATTGCACGTGTTGTTGATGTTTTTGCAAGAAGGTTACAGGTTCAGGAGAGGCTAACTACTCAAATTAAGGAATGTATTCAAAATACACTGAATCCTATGGGAGTTATGGTTGTTATTGAGGCTAAGCATATGTGTATGCAAATGCGTGGTGTTGAAAAACAAAACTCTTTAACTACAACCTCTGATTTTACCGGAGTTTTTAAAAACCAACAAACTCGTGATGAGTTTATATCATTGATTAAGAAATAAAAAAACCACCATGTCCTTAAAAAAACATGGTGGTGTAAATATTGTATGATCCTTTTCTTTTAACCGATACTTTTAGGAGATCTTTTTCTCTCTATTTCTGTTAATAATATCTTGCGTATACGCATCGATTTAGGTGTTATTTCAACATACTCGTCACCTTTTATATATTCTAATGCCTCTTCAAGACTAAATACTATTGGAGGTGCAAGTTGAGCTTTGTCGTCAGTACCTGAGGCGCGAACATTGGTCATCTTTTTCGCTTTTGTAACATTTACAACTAGGTCCCCTTCTTTATTGTGTTCTCCTACTACTTGTCCCTCATATACATCGGTTTGTGGTTCAATAAAAAAGCGCCCTCTATCCTGTAGTTTGTCTAAAGCATATGCAAATGCATTTCCGGATTCACCTGATATTATTGAGCCATTTTGACGCTTTTCGATTACTCCCTTCCAAGGTTGATATTCAAGAAATCGATGTGCAATTATTGCCTCGCCAGCAGAAAGGGTCAGTGCGATATTGTTTAAACCTATAATACCTCTTGATGGAATTGTAAATTCGATATGCATCCTATCACCTTTGCTTTCCATACTGATCATCTCCCCTTTTCTTCGAGATACAATGTCAATTATCTTACTGGCAGATTCTTCGGGAATATTTACTGTTAGTTGTTCAATTGGCTCACACTTTTCGCCTGCTATATCTTTAATAATAACTTGAGGCTGTCCAACTTGAAGCTCATACCCTTCACGACGCATTGTTTCTATAAGAACTGAAAGATGTAAGACTCCTCTGCCGTATACTATCCAAGAGTCAGCACTTTCTGATGGTTCAACTCTTAATGCAAGATTCTTATCTAGTTCACGTGTTAGCCTATCTTGAATATGTCTTGAAGTTACATACTTTCCATCTTTACCATAAAATGGTGAGTTGTTTATAGTAAATAACATCGACATTGTTGGTTCGTCAATTGCGATTGGATCTAATGGTTCTGGTTTTTCAATATCTGTGATTGAATCCCCTATATCAAAACCATCAATACCTATTATTGCACAAATATCACCTGAGGATGCTGAGTCAACTTTAACTCTGCCGAGACCTTCGAATAAGTCTAATTCTTTTATTCTAATTTTTTTTATGCTTCCATCTCGCTTGCATAGTGCATAATCCTTATTAGGTTCGATTGTTCCTCTGTGAACTCTTCCAATAGCTATTCTTCCGACATAGCTTGAAAAGTCTAAAGATGTAATTAATAGCTGTGGAGTTCCTTTTAAGGATTTAGGTTCGGGTATATGTTCTACTATTGTATCTAATAATGGGAATATACTATCGGATGGCTTTGTCCAATCATTTGACATCCATCCTTGTTTTGCAGATCCGTACACTGTGGGAAAGTCAAGTTGTTCTTCTGTTGCATCAAGACTAAACATAAGGTCGAAGACATTCTCTTGTACCTCCTCAGGACGACAGTTTGGCTTGTCAACTTTGTTGATAACTAAAATTGGTTTTAATCCAATTTCCAGTGCTTTTTGTAGTACAAATCTAGTTTGTGGCATTGGACCTTCAAATGCATCAACAACAAGTATGCATCCATCAGCCATATTAAGAACACGTTCTACTTCACCTCCAAAATCTGCGTGACCTGGAGTGTCAATGATGTTGATCTTAGTATCTTTATATCTTATAGAAACATTTTTTGATAAAATTGTAATTCCTCTTTCTCTTTCCAGGTCATTATTGTCGAGTGTCAAATCCTCTGTTTGTTGATTATTACGAAATAGGTTCCCTGCGAGAAGCATCTTGTCAACTAAAGTTGTTTTGCCGTGATCTACGTGCGCTATAATAGCAATATTTCTTATATTATACATAAAACAATCTGTTATTTTGTTGCAAAGGTAAGTTTTTTAGGTGAGACTTAATGCAATAGCCGCCCAAATGTTCATAAAAAAATCTGGTTCATTTATACTCCTTCTATTGCTGGATGAAAACAACAAATAGTTAGAAGTGAGAACTATTAGGTAGTATAAAAATGAATAAATAAACAATTTTTGATACAAATTATTTTTAATCACAGAAAATATATTGTATTTTTGCAATTCAATAAAGATGTATTTAGGAAATCAATTAACAAATAAAATTTCAATTAAACTATGATTAAAGTAGGTATTAATGGATTCGGACGTATCGGACGTCTAGTTTTCCGT
>CAZHWC010000006.1:0-12029 GCA_964535975.1 uncultured Proteiniphilum sp.
CACTACTGTGTGGAATGCAAACTCAAGTACTACAATTGAGTTTACTAAAATACCATATACCGACACAACGCTTCACCTTCGAGTGATGACTACGGGTCCTGTGAAGAGCTATGACAGACCTTTCAATATTGTAATTAATAAAGATAGCACAACTGCAATTGAAAACACAAATTATGTATTTGATTCATCAAGCAATGTTGTGAAAGCAGGGATGCATTATTCTGATGTAAAAATCAGAATAATCAGATCAGAAGAACTGACAACCAAAACATTAAGAGCAATGCTAGAGCTTAAGCCTAACGAGCATTTTGATTTATCTCCAAATGCACTTTATTCATTTCCAGGTTCTCTTTTAATGGATAAAAAGGATGAGGGGCATAACCCGGCATTTCATTCAATTTTTATGAACTATTTTTTGGTTAGACCGGTAGCTTGGGTTCCGGCAATGGATTATGCTCAGGGAAGCGCTGAACTCGGACTGCTAGGTCAGTTTTCAGAAAAAAAGTTCAATTTATTATCACAGTTAGCAAATGTAACATATGATGAGTTTACAGATAAAACAACTATGCCACAAGTTAGAATTACTGTTTTAGGACAGCTAATGGGTGCATATTTGATTAATCAATACAATAACAAAACTCCCGTATTGGAAGATGACGGCAGATTGATGTGGGTTATGGGTGTGCCATGGACCTCTTATATTGGTGTGCCATATGTTCCTGTTAACAATTAAATAAATGAAAGTTATGAAAAAGATATATATTACACTTTTAATTTTAGCAGTTTCCTTATCATCGTGCTTTGACGACCTAGGAAATTATAGTTACAAAGCCATAAATGAGGTAGAGATTAGCGGATTGAACAGTTCTTATAGAATAGAGTATCCTGATGGGCTTTTGAAAATAGAACCTGAAGTAGAATCGTCTCTCCCAAATATTTCATCCGACAGATATACGTATGAATGGAAGGCAGTAGAAGCTTTTCCAAAAACAGGAAGCTATATAATAGGCACTGAAAAAAACTTAAATACTGAGCCTGGATTATTACCCGGGAATTATACTCTTTACTACAAAATAATGGATAAAGAGACTAATATAATATGGAGCAATTATACCAGTCTGAACGTAGCAACAAGTACTGCAAGAGGATTCTTGTTAATCGGGAATGATAAAGATGGCAATATGCAGCTTGATATGATTAGGATGCCTGTTGGTCAAGATACTACAGTGGCTGTTGATTTACTTAGAAATGCTAATCTTCCCCCACAAAAAGGAGCCACAAATGTAATGTTCACCGGTGCTATGGCAAATATGGACAATTCAAAATTGTGGGTTATGAGTAAAGAGGGATCTAATTATGTGAATAGAGCTACATTTGAGGCAGAGCCATATCACAACTTCAGGAATCTGACATACACAATGATAGATCTGCCAGACGGATTAACTGCATACGACATTGCTCCAAGGGTTACTCGTGTAGGGGGAACAGCATCGACAACAGGAGCTAGAGCAGTAAGCACACTAGAAGGTCATGTTTTCTTTGCAAGTAACCTCATTGCTGGTGATGTATATGCAAACCCGGTAAACAGAACAAGTACCAACAGCAATGAATATTTCAAAGCAGCCCCATATATGATGTATGCTATGGGTTATTGGCGTGGCTTCTTAATCTACGACACAGACAATAATAGATTTACATATTGCAGCAGTCTAGCTAGTAATGTATCTGCTCTAAATGATGGCCCTAATGATGTTTTTCCATGGAACCAAGGTGATACCGGGAGAAAACTGGTATATGCAGAAAACACTAAGAATACAATGAACGGCGCATCGTATGGAAGTTCGTTTGCATTGATGAAGGATAATAGCAATGAATATCATATCTACATGATTAATCCGTTATTCCCTTCAAAGGCAGCATACTACAAGATTGACAAAAGCAAAGCTGCAAACATAGACAATGCTGCCAACAGCAAGATCATGGCATTTTCATCATCAAGAACACTTATGTTTTATGCCTCGGGCAGCGATTTGTACTATTATGACTTCAATAAGGGGAATGAAAAGGGTGGAATACTTAAATCATTTGACAACGAAGAGATAACGATGTTACAATTTGATATACAAACTGAGAACAATCAAAACAGAGATCTTTATATCGGAACAAAAAATAGTGCCGGTGAAGGAACTGTCAGAAAGTTTGTGATTGGAACTAATGTGGATGTTGTTGATTATACTGTTGAGGACAAAACCGAATGGACCGGTCTTTCGGCAATTGTAAAAATGGATTGGAGAAATGCTGAATAATATGAAAAGAATAAATACAACACTACTGATACTGTCTATTACATTTGGACTATTTTCTTCAAACAACAATTTTGAAATTACGCTCAAGGTAGATAGTATTAATGACTGCAATGTGGTAATCCAGAGATTTACGCCAAGGGGAGCAGTCACAGATACTTTCAAGCTTGTAAATGGCGTAGCCAAAATTGAAACATTCATTTCTGATACTGTACTATTATATGTAGGTGTGCATGCAGAGGATCTTGCCTTTAGGAATCCTATTGGCGGACCGGTTTATCATAACTTCACAGTCATGGCAGCACCTAATGAAAGTTATGAGTTGGAAGCTATTTTAAAAGCAAAAAGACCCCCAATTGTTAAGGCTATTTCTGCAGGTCCAATTGGTACTGATTTCGCAAAACTTCAATACGATATATTAGATCCAATCGAAAGAGAAAGAAAGCAACTTATAATTTCCAACATAATTGCCCAAGGAGACATCAGACATTATCCGGTATTTTTAGAAAGTGTTAGAAGAAGCACTAGAATGGCAATTGATAGTTTTATTGATAATAATCCCACATCATATATGGCTCTGTATTATTATTTCATGAACTACAATTGGTTTGATGAAAATCAGATGGAGGAGAATATCTCTAAGATGTCGCCTGAGCTGCAGAATAGCAGGTATGCAGAAAATGTGAAGGCAAAGCTAGACCATGGCAGAAAGAACAGGCTGGGAGCTGTTGCACCAAATTTCACAAGAACAAGTATAAAAGGCACCAAGACATCATTATCTGACTTTAAAGGGAAATATGTATTATTAGATTTTTGGGGTTCATGGTGTGCACCATGCAGGGCATCTCATCCACATCTAATTAAGATTTATAACGAGTATAACCCAAAAGGTCTTGTTTTTATTGGTGTCTCAATGGAATATGGAAATGACATTAACAAGATAAGAGAAGAATGGAGCAAAGCCATAGCTGAAGATGGACTCGAATGGACTCAGTTGTTAGAAAATGAAGACCCTAAAGACAGTATCTCCAGGGCTTATAATATAACATCAGTACCGGCTAAAATTCTTATTTCTCCGGAAGGAAAAATAATTGCAAAATATATAGGCAATTCGGACGAGTTGGATAAGAAGCTTAAAGAAATATTTGAGTAGGCATAGAATACATTATTGTGAAATAAAAAAGCGTTTCGGAAATTTCCGAAACGCTTTTTAAATATCTATACTTTTCTAAATAACTATCCAATCCACTTAACGAATGCAAAGTCCATTCTATGTGGCAAATCAGAGTTTTTAGGATAAACCCTTATTGAATACTGATGAGTACCCGGATTACTAATAGCTCTGGTAGTTTGATAATATAATTTTGTACCATCCGTTTTCACTAAGTCAAAGTCATACTTCTCTACAAACTCAGCTCTATTGGTTATGGCATCATAGTGAACAATTACACACTCAACCCCAAGATCAGCCTTAAGATCTTTTTTATCTATTACAACCTCTCCGTACACAATACCTTTACCCCCATTAGAATCTGCATCCTGCACCGGTTCGTAATGAGACTTAATAATCTCTATTTGATCCCATTTTGAAGCAGTATCCTCTTTCCAGCTAACAATCTCTTTAGCTTTGGCATAATTATTAGCAATTATTTCCTTAGAGCGTTTGCCAAGTTTATTATAGAAACGATCAAAGTAGTCATCCATCATACGCTTAGTGGTATAATGAGGACCAATCTTAGCAATAGAGTTCTTAATTGTTCTAACCCAGTCCGGTGAGTAGCCTCTGCTATTATGCGCATAATATCTTGGGATAATATCGTTCTCAAGCATACTATATATTGTAGCGGCATCCAGCTCATCCTGATAGGTTTGATTTTCATAAACCTTCTTGGCTGATAAAGCCCAACCTGCTCCTTCTACATAACCTTCATACCACCATCCATCTAAAACTGATAGATTAAGTACACCATTCATGATGGCTTTCTCACCTGAGGTACCGGAAGCTTCTTGCAAACGAGTAGGAGTATTTAACCAAACATCTACACCAGACACCAAACGTTTACCCAGACGCATATCATAGTTTTCAAGGAAAATAATCTTACCTAAAAACTCAGGACGACGAGAAATTTCAACAATATGTTTGATAAGAGCTTGCCCTCCCCCATCGGCAGGGTGAGCCTTACCTGCAAACAAGAATGTCACCGGTCTGTCAGGATTATTTAAAAGCTTAGACAAACGGTCAAGGTCCGAGAATAATAGATGTGCACGTTTATAGGTAGCAAATCTACGAGAAAATCCAACAATAAGCGACTTAGGATTAATCCCGCTAAGCATTGACATTATTTGAGATGGGTTAGCTTGGTTTTGCAACCATCCATCAGTAAACTGATCCTTAATATAGCTTACCAATTTTTCTTTAAGGTGCATTCTTAAGCCCCACACATCCTCATCACTCACCTCATATATCTTTTCCCAAATATTAGGATTAGATTGGTCAAGATAGAAACTTTTATCAAAATTATCTTCATATAATTTCTTTACAGAAGAAGTTGCCCATGTTGGCAAGTGAATACCATTTGTTACATAGCTAACATGCAATTCTTGTGGGAAATAACCTTTCCATACAGGCTGGAACATATCTTGAGAAACAAGTCCATGCAACTTGCTAACACCATTAGCCTCCTGAGCAGTCTTTAGAGCAAATACACTCATAGAAAACTTATCATGAGAACCCGGATTTTCACGCCCCATATCCATAAATTGCTGCCATGTGATTCCAATACGGTTCACCATTGGTTCCATATATTTATGAATCAAACCTTCTTCAAAGTAATCATGACCTGCAGGTACAGGAGTATGAACAGTATAAAGAGTAGAAGCACGAACAACCTCCAATGCTTCATTAAAAGTTAGTTTCTCTTCAGACACATAATCAAGAAGACGCTGAGCACTAATAAGAGCAGCATGTCCCTCATTCATATGATACACATCCTTCTTAATTCCAAGCTCATTCAGTAATAATATACCCCCTACTCCAAGCAAGTACTCTTGCTTCATACGGTTTTCCCAATCACCACCGTAAAGTTGATAAGTAATAAATCTGTCGTAGTCGCTATTTAACTCCAAATCTGTATCCATTAGATATAAACTTATGCGACCCACTGACACTTTCCATATATTAGCATACACTATTCTATCGTGGAAAGGCACTTCCAATACCATTTGAATATTATTCTCATCCAATACCGGCTCAATAGGAATGCAGCCAAAGTTCTGCTGTTCATAGTTAGCAATTTGCTGACCATCCATCGAAAGGCTCTGAGTGAAATATCCCTGTCTATATAAAAAGCCCACAGCCGTCATATCTACACGGCTATCGCTGGCCTCTTTCAAATAATCACCAGCTAACACACCAAGACCTCCAGAATATATCTTAAGTACGTGAGATAGTCCGTACTCCATGCTAAAATATGCAATACTAGGTCTTTCTGCATTATATGGAACTGCCATATAGTCTTTAAAAGACTTATACACATTGTTAATTCTATCAACAAGAGCTTTATCATTTACAATCTCCTCAACACGTTCTGTCTTTAGATTTTGAAGAAGTGCAACCGGATTCTTATCATGCTTTTCATACTCCTCTATATCCAGAAGATTGAAAACATCTTTAGCCTCATCACTCCATGTCCACCAAATGTTATGAGCAATTTCCTCTAGTGGTCTCAGCTCTTTGGGAAGAACAGAGTGAACATGAACATCACGCCATATTGGGTTATTTGTGTTACTTGTTTGAATAATCATTTTATAAATAGCTTTAGTTAATAATTCTCTTAAATATATCGAGGACTATATCCTCATAAATCTAATCTGCATTAAATGTGGCAGGTTTTGAAAGTCTGATAAATGAGTTGTGTAGTGCCTTGCTATAAGCATCCTGATAATTCTCAAAGAAATGAGGCCAATCACTCTTTTCTGACAACTTATAAGCGCACTCACGCAACAATGAAATTTGCTTCACACTCTTGAGTGAAAAATCCAAAATAATCTCGGCTATATCTTTTGCTACATCAGAATAATTACTGTCATCTCTGTATATAACCTCTACCCCATCATCAATACCTTTTTTGTCTCCGGCCTTCAGCGCCCAGGCACCAAACCCGGCGAGAGTAGTAGTCACGGTAGGAACTGAAAACGCCACACTCTCATGAGGAGTATATCCCCATGGCTCGTAATATGAAGGAAAAACAGTAAGATCCAATCCTATCAACAGATCATAGTATTCTACATTAAACACACCATCATCTCCATGAAGATACGAAGGAACAAAGATAATCTTTACCCTATCGTCTTTTGAATTACAAAACCCTAAATGTTTTATCTGATTCATCACAGGATCATTATTGGGATCTTGAAGTTCATGAGTCACAAAAGGACATCTACCCTCACTTTCACAATCGCCATTGCCATTAAGATGTTGCACAAGGTCTTCTCTGGGACCTTTAATCCATCCGGGCACCATAATAAAAGCAATCACGTCCTTAGACAAGTGTCGCATCTGACGCAACTGATTCATTGCCTCAATAAAAACATCTATACCTTTATTTTTGAACTCATATCTGCCACTTATTCCAACCATCAGTGCATCTTTGTGTACAGAATGCCCTAAAGTTTTTTCTGCTACATCAGTTAGAATTTTTCTAGCTTTTTTAATTGCTTCTTTATGTGCATTTCCCTTGGGAATAAATCCTTTTTCAAAACCGTTTGTAGTGACAACATCCGGATGCCTTTGCAGAAACTGAGCACACTCCACAGCGGTTATATCACTTACAGTGGTAAAACAATCAACCTGTTGTGCTGCCTTCTTCTCCACCGAGTGCTTGGCAACCATACCCAATTGACGGGCCATTTGGTCTCCGTTATAACTCTTAAGGTGATTATATAAAGGCAAGCCGTTACCGGCTATTGATCGGCCAATGCAAGTGGCATGAGTAGTAAAAATTGTAGCAATCTTAGGAATATGCTTTTTTACATACAAAGCACCCATCCCCATTTGCCACTCATTAAAATGTGCAATTACATTGTCAGCCTCAAGATGATGAAATCTGTAAAAGCTTTCTATAACCACACCCGATGCATAAGCAAAAATACATGAGTCGTCGTAATCACCATTTGCATACATCGAATCTACACCAAAGTCTAGCCACATTTGTCCGTAAATATCATTTTTCTTTTCAAAGAACTTTTCGTACTTCACCAATATAGCTATCGGCTTTCCGGGAACGTTCCAGCGCCCCACTCTTACGTCTAGGTTTTGGTTTGTCTTGGCGAAAGTGCGCCACTCCCCAAACAGTCTTTTATCTTCTGTAAACCAAGGATTTTCTGAATCTTTAAAAACATCAGGACCAACAAACAGCACTTTATCTTTATAGAATTGCTGCATTGAGTTAGCCCTTGTAGATAAAACCGTATATATGCCTCCTACTTTGTTGCAAACCTCCCAGCTTGTCTCAAAAATATAGTCAGCAACATACTTAACATCATTTTGCATATAATAAATATTTTGAAGCAAAGATAATAAATTTCCGACAATAACATCCGCACTTCATCATATACACATAATACTCTTAATATGAACAAGAAGAATATTACACTTCAATAGTAAAAAGGTATTGCATGCAAAGTGTGTTGCATCATGCATTGCTCCAACTATCATAATAATAGTTTATATTCAATTGAAACTATCTAACTTGTACTATTTACAATAAAATCAATTAATTTTGCAATAAACAATTATGACAACATCAGATATTACCCAGATTATAGACTTAATAAACAGCCATCCTAGTGTGATGGCTGCAAGCAAGACCATTAGTGATGTAAAAAATCTTTCTGTTACAGGATTACATGGATCTTCCAAAGCACTGTTTTCAGCAGCATTATTCCAAAAAATGCCGCAAACATTCCTTTATATTTTAAACGACTTAGAAACAGCAGGATACTTTTATCACGATCTAACGCAGGCACTTGGCAACAAGGATATACTATTTTACCCGTCTGCATATAAAAAAGCAGCAAAATATGGTCAGATAGATTCTGCTAACGAAATACTCAGGACGGAGGTTCTCAGCAGATTGCAAGATATAAAATCTCCTATGATTATTGTAACCTATCCGGATGCGATGTCGGAGAAAACAGTATCGGGAGATACTCTAAAAAAGAACACCCTCAAAGTATCCGTTGGCGATAAATTAGACTATGCATTCATATCGGAAGTATTGGATTCATATGGATTCTCATACGAAGATTATGTTTATGAGCCGGGACAATATGCAGTCAGGGGCAGTATAATAGACGTATTTTCATACTCTAATGAGCTTCCTTACAGAATAGACTTCTTTGGCGACGAAGTAGAGACTATCAGAAGTTTTGAAGTAGAAACACAGCTTTCAGTAGACAAACTTCAGGAGATACGCATAGTACCGAAGTTTGGCGACAATAACAATAAAGGCTCATTATTATTTGAGGCTCTGCCCAAAGACTCAATAATTGGAATAGAAAATATTAAATGGATTGAGAGCAGAATAGAAAGTATATTCAACGACGAACTAAGCATAGATCTGAGTAATGAAGAGTTGGTGAAAGCTGATTTAGCCTCAAAACAGGAATTCTTGGAAGCACTGGATCCTTTCAAACACATACGTTTTGACAGTAAAATGCTAGATACACCTGATGCTGTTATAAACTTTGAAACATCGCCACAACCACTATTTCAGAAAAACTTTGACTTAATAGCCGACTCACTGAACAGCTATCTAAACAATGGATATCAACTGTTTATATTGAGTGACAGCTCTAAACAACATGACAGGCTTAGAAGCATCTTTGACGACAGAGGGGATAACATATCCTTCACTCCAATTAATAAGACCATTCACGAAGGATTTACTGACGACAAATTAAAAATTTGCCTGTTTACCGACCATCAGATATTCAATCGTTTTCATAAGTACAGCCTAAAGTCGGACAAAGCACGTTCAGGAAAGATAGCCTTCACACTAAAAGAGATAAATCAGCTGCAACAAGGCGACTATGTTGTACACTACGACCACGGAGTTGGAAAGTTTGCAGGATTGGTACGCCTCAAAATAGGCGAAACAGTTCAGGAAGTTATAAAACTAACCTACTTAAACAATGATGCAGTATTTGTTTCGATTCACTCGTTGCACAAAATATCAAAATACAAAGGCAAAGAGGGTGAGGCTCCACAACTAAACAAGCTTGGAACAGGAGCTTGGGAGAGAACAAAAAGCAAAGCAAAATCTAAAATTAAAGATATTGCAAGAGACCTGATAAAGCTATATGCACAACGTCAACAAGAGAAAGGATTTGCATTCTCTAAAGACACATATCTTCAAAATGAGCTTGAAGCATCCTTTATATATGAGGATACTCCTGATCAACTTAAAACAACACAAGAGATAAAGCAAGACATGGAAAGTCTGCATCCCATGGACAGATTGGTGTGTGGTGATGTGGGATTCGGAAAAACAGAGATTGCAATACGAGCAGCATTTAAAGCTGCAACGGATGAGAAACAAACAGCCGTATTAGTGCCTACAACTGTACTTGCGACTCAGCACTACAGAACATTCAAAAAAAGACTTGAAGAGTTTCCCGTAAAGGTAGATTATATTAGCAGAGCAAGGAGCTCGAAAGAGCAAAAACAGATTCTTGCCGATTTAAAGGAAGGTAAAATAGACATTATCATTGGCACACACCGACTGGTAGGTAAAGATATAGCATTCAAAGATTTGGGTTTACTTATAATTGATGAGGAGCAAAAGTTCGGAGTATCCACAAAGGAAAAACTAAAACAACTCAAAACAAATATAGACACCCTAACGATGACTGCAACACCAATCCCAAGAACACTACAGTTCTCGCTAATGGGCTCAAGAGACTTCTCAACTATCAATACACCTCCGCCAAACAGATATCCTGTGCAAACAGAAGTTCACACTTTTGACACTGAGATAATAAAGGAAGCAATAAACTATGAGGTGAGCAGAAATGGGCAAGTATTTATTGTAAACAACAGGATTCAGAACATTTATGAGATGGAAACCATGTTGAAGCGAGAAATAAAGGACATAAGAGTTGCGGTGGGACATGGACAGATGGATCCCAAGAAACTGGAAGGTATTGTAAATGATTTTCTAAATCATGAATACGACATATTTCTTGCCACAACCATTATTGAGTCTGGGATTGACATGCCAAACGTGAACACCATCATAATAATGAATGCACAAAACTTTGGACTTAGCGATCTTCATCAGTTAAGAGGGCGAGTTGGGCGAAGCAACAGAAAAGCATTCTGCTATCTTATGGCTCCCCCACTCTATACTCTCAGCACTGATTCAAGACGCCGACTTCAAGCCATCGAAAACTTCTCAGATTTAGGCAGCGGAATGCATATTGCAATGCAAGACCTAGACATAAGAGGTGCAGGAAATATGCTTGGAGCCGAACAAAGCGGTTTTATTACTGACTTGGGTTATGAAACATATCAAAAAATATTGGCAGAGGCCGTTCAGGAGCTGCGAAAAGATGAGTTTACAGATCTTCATCGTCAGCAACTTGAGCAAAAAGCAGAAAATGAAGATGACTTTATTGATGATGTATTGGTAGAAAGTGATTTGGAATTAATGTTCCCTGTCACATATATCCCCAACGATGCTGAGCGAGTTGCAATATATCGCGAGCTTGATAGCATGGAGACCGAAACCGAGATATTAGACTTCTCAAAGCGACTGGAAGACCGATTTGGCAAAATACCTCATCAGGGCAAAGAGCTTATAAGAATTGTGAGACTAAGACGCATTGCCAAATCACTAGGTATAGAGAAATTATTCTTAAAAGCATCTCAGCTAACTCTGTTCTTAATCTCTGACTCGGAGTCGCCTTATTATCAATCTAAGGCATTTGGAAAACTTCTCAACTACATTCAACACAATCCACGCGAATGCAAGCTAAGAGAGGTTAAAAAGAAAAGATCAGTGGTAATACGCAACATCCCAAATGTAGAAACAGCTGTAGCAGTAATGGAGGGTATAAATAACATCAAAGTAGTTCCGAATATTTGATAATTTGACTATCTTTGTCAATGCAATCTTGTTGCTATAATCTACTGGTACGCACATGCTTATCAACAATTATATGCAAAGCAAGTGACAATATTAAAAAATTACTGAGCTTACGAGTATCTCAAGTTAATAAACCGAGAAAGACTTTAAGTTGCGAGGTCTGCAAATTCAAAATATGCAAAAGATTTCAGCTCGTATTGGTCGCTAGTTGGAAAACCTAAAAAGATTATAGGTTGCAATCATTGCAAGTTGAATAACTGAAATAGATTATTGCTTGCGATAACAACAAAACTAAAAACTTAAAAAGAATACAGATTGCGAGGGTCGCAAGTTGGGAAACCGAAAAAGATTTTAGCTTGCGAGGACTGCAAATTCAAAATACTATAAAGATAAAAGCTTGCGAGGGTTGCAAGCTTTTTTTATTAAATCAGATTTATACTTGCGAGTGATGTTCAGTCTTTTCCCTAAGTTGGGAAATCATCCAACAAGTAGTGTTCAGTCATTTCCCTAAGTTGGGAAACAATCCAACAAGTAGTGTTCAGTCATTTCCCTAAGTTGGGAAACGATCCAACAAGTA